>REDT01000286.1 GCA_007693295.1 Balneolaceae bacterium | reverse complement strand
TGTAGGAATCCTGATCGGGACTCTTGGTCACCGAACCCTGCCCTTCAGTCTGAACAGAGAGGGTAAACTCCTCGGCCGGAAGCTCCTCAAAGACAGCTGTCACGGATTTGTTCTGATCAATGGTAATGGATGCCGGGTTTGTGCTGCCGGACAGGTCTCCCTGCCACTGCTTGAAACTCCACCCGGAGGCAGGGTTTGCGGTCAGCGTCACCTGTGTTCCGTCAGTGTAAGTATCCTGATCGGGGCTCTTTGTCACCGAACCCTGCCCTTCAGTTTGAACGGAGAGGCTGAATTCCTCGGCCGGAATCTCCTCAAAGACAGCTGTCACGGATTTGTCTTGGTCAACGGTAATGGTTACCGGGTTTGTACTGCCTGACAAGTCTCCCTTCCACTGCTTGAAACTCCACCCGTCGGCCGGTGTTGCGTTCAGTGTTACCCTTGCCCCGTCGGTATAGCTCTGCTGATCGGGGCTCTTCTTAACAGATCCCTGCCCTTCAGTTTTAAGGGAAAGGGAGTATTGCTCTGCGGCATCTTGTTCGAAAATAGCCGTTATACTTTTTTCAACATCTACAGTAATTGTTGTGGGATTCTCACTTCCGCTCAGATCTCCTTCCCAGCGATCAAAGTGCCATCCATCATCTGCTTCAGCCGTTAACTGAATCGTTGTCGCAGTTGAATTATCATCAGGTGGGTCAACCTTAGCCTCTCTTACAGTACCATTACCGACAATTTCAATGGTAAGTGTGTACTCTTTTGGAATAAAATATGCTGTGACAGAAATATCGGATCTGAAAACAAGCATTTCCGGGTTTGAATCACCAGTGAGACCTCCCTCCCAACGGTCAAAAAGATATCCTTCTGATGGGCGGGCTTCAATTTGGACGCCAACTTCATCTGCATAACTGCCCTGAGATGGATGAACTGTGCCTGATTCTTCCGGTATTACATTGGTGGTAAGTGAATAGAGACTTGGCACAGAATCTTCGAACGATCCATCGGTGGCATCACATCCATAATTCAGTATTAATACTCCAAAAATAAGAGTAAGGAACAGCATTCTCTTTATCATCTCACTCAGGCATGTTGACTTGATTTCTCCGGAGAACTTTTAAAACAATTCTCTCTAATTTACCGGTAGAAATAGATAGTAACTATCAAGTAATATACAGATTGAATAGCGAGAGGCTCAGTGTGTTAATTTATTTTAATTGAAAAAAGCCGGTTTTTATAACAAAGCCGATTCTTAATAGATATTCAGATGTTTGTGACTTCTAAATTTTAATCATCATGGTCATCATCACCTCTTGCCCCTGCCGTTATTCTGAATCGGTCGGTAGCAACTTCATCCAACCCTGAAACTGAAAAGGTCAGTGTGAACCACTCATTTCTGCCGTGAATAACTAAATTTTCAAATTCGGCTATTCCGGCTTGATTTGTAGCAACTACCGTATCTCCTCCTGATAAAGCCTGACCTCCCTGTTCTTTTACACTTACCTCAATATAAGGGATTCTGTGGCCAAATTTATCCATAACACTTACTGAGGGAGGCCCGCCAATAGGGCTGCCGCTTTGTGTGCTTTCAGGCTGTGTTAAAATCACAAGCTGAGAAGGATCGCCCACTTCAAAGATAAGTGAAGGTTTTTCAGTCAGGGTAATTCCATCTGCTGTAACCGAAAGGCTTGTCTCCTCGGGAGTATTATTTGTAATCTCAAACTGATAGGTACCGGAAACGGTGGTTTCGTGCAGGGTACCAACGGTTGCACTTCCGGTAATATCCACAACAAAATCAGCTTCACTTAACCCTGTAAAGGGATTGTTGCCGTCGTCCCGAAGATCTATAGTAACGGTTGAGTATTCACCAACCTTTAGTTTAGCCGGCGATACAGTAATGACTGAGTTTGCAGGGTTTATTTTAGTAACAACTCTTACAAATACGGCAGTCACGGATTTGTTGTTATTGAAGTATAAAAACTCCGGATTTGAATTACCGGACAAGTCGCCTTCCCATCTGTCAAAAATATAGCCTTCTGATGCGATGGCTGAAACCTGAACAGTGTTTTCAGAAACGTAATCACCGCCGGAGGGGCTTACCGCCCCGCTTCCTTCAGGAGTTACAGCAGTTGAAAGCGTATGCAGGTTGGGTATAGTATCCTCAAATGCTCCCTGGCCGGCATCACATCCATTTGCTAAAAAAAACAGAACTATTACGAAAATAGTGTTAATGCATTTTTTCATAACACCTCTCAACCTATGTGATTTTACACCTCGCTTGGGGCTTTAACCTTTTTCTCTCTGAATTATTAATGAATTTAGCGCGAAGATGATCTAGCCCGAATATACAATTTGATCGATGAAGTGCTGCAATCATTAAATATATTTAATGATTACCTGATGTGTACCAGAGATATGTATCAGAACCATCTCACTGATCAAGCAACAGAGTTTGTTGATTATCCCATATAGGGCTAAATTGTTGCGTACCCCTTAAAAATCACAAAAAAGATGTCAGACAAGGAACGACTTGGTTTCGAAGAGGCTTTAAAGAAACTGGAAGCCATTGTAGAAAAACTGAACGATCAGGATATATCACTGGAAGAGTCCGTTGCGCTTTACGAGGAGGGAATTAAACTCTCAAAAATATGCTCGGAAACTCTCGAAAGTGCCGCATTGAAGATCGAACAGATAGATCAAAAAAATGGTAAAGAAGCCAACTAAACCAATCTTCATGGATTTATACAAGCCTAAGCCAGGACCATTGCTTAAAAACATTGATTCACCTGCAGACCTAAAAAAACTGAAACCGGACCAGCTTCAGGATATTTGTGACGAACTTCGTGAGTTTATAATCGACATGGTTTCGGTACATGGTGGTCATTTTGGAGCCAGTTTAGGAGTTATTGAACTCACCGTAGCCCTTCATTATGTATACAACACGCCTGACGATAAATTGATATGGGATGTTGGCCATCAGGCTTATGGGCATAAAATACTTACGGGACGGAGAGAGAATTTTCATACCAACCGCCGCTACAAGGGACTCTCAGGGTTTCCAAAACGAACCGAAAGTGACTACGACACCTTTGGTGTTGGCCATTCCAGTACGTCTATTTCAGCAGGGCTGGGAATGGCTATTGCCCGCGATCTGGATCAGTCGGATAAAAAAATTGTATCTATAATTGGAGATGGAGCCATGACGGGCGGGATGGCCTTTGAAGCGATGAACAATGCCGGCGCACTAAAGTCGGACATGCTGGTAATTCTGAACGACAATAATATGTCGATTGATCCGAATGTGGGTGCATTAAAAGAGTATCTGGCCGAGATCACAACCAGCAAGACGTTTAATTTGATGCGCGACGAGATTTACGATCTGCTTGGGCATTTCAAAACGGCCGGTGATAAAATGAGAAAGGCTGCTTCAAAACTGGAGCGTGCCATGACAGCCGCCATCACCCCCGGAGCGCTCTTCCAAGCGCTTGGATTCAAATACTACGGACCTGTTGATGGCCATAATGTGGATGCGCTCCGTCGCCATCTGGAAGATTTGAGAACCGTATCGGGCCCCAAACTGCTCCATATCGTAACTGTAAAAGGAAAGGGTTTTGCACCGGCCGAGCGCGAGCAGACCAAATGGCATGCCCAGAGCAGCCCGTTCGATAAAATTACCGGAAAATCTCTTGCAAAGCCTGTTAACGGAAATAAACCCGCACCGAAGTACCAGGATGTGTTTGGTGAGGCATTGGTTGAGCTGGCAGCCGCTAATGAGGATATTGTAGCGATCACGCCTGCCATGCCTAGCGGCTCTAGTTTGTGGCCAATGATGCACACGTTCCCAGACCGCTCTTTTGATGTTGGCATCGCAGAGCAGCATGCCGTTACTTTTGCAGCGGGTCTTGCTTCGGAAGGTAAGAAGGCGTTTGCAGCGCTATATTCTACGTTTTTACAGAGGGCGTATGACCAGGTGATTCACGATGTGGCCATTCAGAAACTACCCGTGGTATTCTGTATCGACCGGGCAGGACTGGTAGGGGCCGATGGGCCAACCCACCACGGGCTCTATGATGTTAGTTTCCTCAGGGCAGTTCCAAACATGATTGTCTCCTCACCAATGGATGAACAGGATTTACGCGACATGATGTACACTGCATCCGAATATAACGACTCGGCCTGGGCGATTCGCTATCCGAGAGGCCGTTCAACGGGCATGAAGCTTCGCGAGGGATTTGAGAAAACTGAAATCGGTAAGGGGCGAATCATCAAAGAGGGCGAGAAAGTAGCCGTTCTGAGCTTCGGGCCAATCGGTAGTTATGTAATTGAAGCCGGTACCCGGCTTGCCGAAGAGAAGATCCATATAGGCCATTTCGATATGCGCTATGCAAAGCCGATCGATACAGAGATGATCGACTATGTGATGGCGAACTACGACAGGATTATTACACTCGAAGACGGCACTAAACTGGGAGGTTTCGGTTCAGCTGTTGCCGAGTATGTAGCAGAAAAAGGCCTTGCTATCCCGGTTAAAATTATGGGCGTACCCGACGCCATTATAGAGCACGGAACCCAGAGAGAGCTTCATGATGAAGTGGGAATTGGGCCTGATGGAATTGTGGAAGAGGTTAAAAAGGCACTGGGTGTGTTGGTTTAGAGTACCGCAACTCAATCAAGCCGTTCTCCTGAATCGATTGATTACAAAAGGCCACGGCAAGAACACACTTCTATATCTTTTCCAGTCGTTCCGCAAGCCACATCTTGATAACCGATTGCCGCGATACTCCTAATCGTTTTGCCTCCCTGTCTGGTGAATTCACCATCCATTCCGGAAAATCAACGTTCGCACGTTTAGTATCGGCATATGGCCTGCGGGCCTCAGCCAGATTAAGATTCACTGCTACATTTTCACCGTCGTCAAATTTTTTGTCAAAATCTTTGGCTTTCATGCGGATTCATCTCCTTACTGTTTGTAAAAATTACCCGTACTTTTATGCGGATTACTTAAACATCTGTCAAAGATTAAAAATATACGGCTTAACACATTGTCATTTACCCTAAACGATTTTGATTACCACCTCCCTGAAGAACTCATTGCCCAAAAACCGGCAGAACCGAGGGATCATTCACGGCTTCTGGTTTATAACCGTGAAACAGGTGAGATTCGTGACGACTATTTCTACAATATCGGCAACCACCTGCCCGAAGGCACGTCTCTCGTGGTGAACAACAGCAAGGTGGAAAAATGCCGGCTGCTGTTCAATGAGGGGAAGGTTGAGGTGTTTGTTACCAAAGCGGTGAATGACCGGGTTGTAGAGGCGATGGTTCGGCCGGGGAAAAGGTTTAAGGTGGGTAAAGAGACAGAGCTGGCTGACGGGGTTACCGCCAAAACAGTGCAAATTGCTGAAGATGGTATCCGAACCATTGAACTGAGCCACCCATTGGACGATCCCAAACTGGAGCCCTATAAATACACCCCCTTCCCGCCCTATATAGAAAGGGATGAATCACTTTCCGACCGGTATCAAACCGTTTTTGCCAAAGATTTGGGCAGCAAGGCGGCGCCCACGGCGGGACTCCATTTTACACCGGAACTGCTTCAGAAACTTGAAAACCGGGGCATTCAAAAGAAAGAGGTAACGCTGCACGTTGGGTTGGGAACATTCGCTCCTGTTAAAACAGATAAAATCGAAGAGCATATCATGCACAGCGAGTGGTTCCAAATTACCGGAGAGCAGGCAGAAGCCCTGAACAACTCGAAGAGCATTACGGCGGTGGGCACCACCTGTGTGCGTGTACTGGAATCGGCACCTAAAGTGAAGGGGCAATTTCAGGCCTCATCGGGTGATACGGATATCTTCATCATGCCGGGGTACACATTCAGATCCGTAGATCATCTGATTACCAATTTTCACCTTCCAAAGAGTACGCTCCTGATGCTGATCTCAGCATTTGCCGGATTTGACGAGGTAAAGAAAATCTATGAGCATGCGATTGCAGAAAAATACCGGTTTTACTCTTTTGGTGATGCGATGTTGATTTTGTAGCAAGCCTTCTTAATGCCAGGGAGCCCTGAATATTTCAGAGGTGCCCATATTTACGAAGTAGATACTGTTATTTTCTTCATCAAGGTCAAACATTGATACGCGTTCCATCGTGTCGTTTTCGTAATGGATGATGGTTTTATTCCGGAGGTTCCGGTCAAGAGAAAGGACGGTTACCGGATGATCGGCCGGTGTGTTTAACAGTAATGCCACACCATTCTCTGTTGTTGCCATGCTATTGATGTAGGAAAAGAATATGAAAAAACCCTGTTCGAGTGCAAGCCGGCTTTGTTTAAAAAACTCTTGTTTACTCTCTTCCATAACCGGCAGATCCAGCATAATTTCGGCTTTCAGGTTTCCGTCTGTATCATAGGCCTGCAGTTTACCAACAGCTGTATGAAACAGGTAAACACGGTCATATTCGGCAGCAATGGTTATCCTGCCCAACATATTATCGGGCAGGCTGCCGCGCTCTATAGATTGTCGGATCAACCCAGGGTCAAAGTCTGTTTCCTGAATGTCAGCTTCACCGAAAGCAAACCGGATATCGCCGGTTTTATCAACCTGTTTTACCAGTTTCCCATCCTTGCCGTTTACGGGGATGTAGAACCGCCCGGACGAAGACATGGTCAGGCCGGGGGCAAAATCTTCCCGTTCAATCGATTCCTCTTTTAAAAAGGTGCCGTCAAGGCCGAAATGGAGAAACTTTGCCCCGCGCTGGTCGAACAGGATGATCTCTTCATCAAACACCCAAAAACCGGCCAGCCCCTGGTATTCGCCGGGACCTTGTCCCTCATTGCCAAATTGCAGCTGTTGATTGCCTTCACCATCGTAATAAAGAATTTTCTGAATCCCGAAATCGTAAATGTAAAACCCGCTTCCGGCTGTTCTGATAATAGAAGGATTTGCGATATCAGGGTCAGTTTCGGCCGAGACCACTAATTCGGCCTGATCAATGGTAAGTTTGGTGATTTTTGTTTCGTCCCCGTTTTTAACGCAGGAGTACAGAAAGAGCAAGAGGAATAAAATGGGTATGAGGTAGTTAGCCATGGAAATATTTTTACTATAGGATTAGTAGAAATATAACCACCACCCGGTGCTGTTGCAAATGTCGCAAAATCAGGCAGAATCTTCATCCTCATACTGCCCTTTATATGCAGTGGTAATCTTCTGGTTCATGTGACGTTTATAGTTATCAAACTCATAGCGGCGCACGGTAAACTCTGAGTGGAAATTACCGTCGTTGCAGTCTACATGCAGGCGGTTAGGGTCGTCGGTTTCGGTAATTATTACCTGGATATTACCCAGCTTGTAAGATTCTACTTCCTTGCTCATCGGTAGCTTTTTGTGATTTGTCTAAATACGATTGGCAAGATACATCTTTTGTATTTAATGATTTGAATGTGGATTTTATAGAAATTCATAAACCTCTTAAAACATTCCATCAATGAAACTATCTGTTTATTTATTGGCCCTGATCTTATTTACTATATCATGTGCGGGCGAAGATGATACCGACCTTACTCCCGATCTTCCGGCAGAAACGGCCCACGAACAATTCTATTCAAATCTTTTTTCCCTTTGTGGTGAAACCTTTTCGGGAGAGTCGACCTACCCGGATGACCCCGATCATCAGCTTGTTGCAACTGAACTGCGGGTTAATATTTCTACCTGCACGCCGGAAAGAATCGAGGTTATGCTGTTCAGGGACGGCGATACCTGGCATGCTACGTGGATCCTGGAAAACCGTGAAGAAGGCCTGCATCTGTACCACGATCATATTGGCGATAAAGAGTACCCCGAAGGGGAAGAGCCGCTAACCGGTTATGGCGGATATGCAAGCGATGAGGGAACAGCTACACGCCAATATTTTCCGGCCGATGACTACACCGAAGAGATTCTGCCTGAAGCTGCAACCAACGTGTGGATGTTGGATATGAATCTCGAAGATGGAACCCTTGTCTACTACCTTGAAAGGCATGGTGAACCCCGATTCAGAGCAGAACTATCGATGAACTGATATAGGGTTATACTTTTTAACAGCTTGAAAAGGAGAATCCCGGATAACGGATTTCTCCTTTATTTTAGTGGGCGATTCGGGTGAACGTGACCCTGAAGTTTACCGGGAAATTGCAAATCGTTATCCGGATCAAATAAAAGAGATTATTATCCGTGATGTTATCAATGACAGGCAAATAAATCCTGGGAGGCTGGAAGGGATGACAATTATCCCGGCCCCAACATTTATAGGAAAGGCCAATCAATCAGAAGGTCAATAATCCATTATTTTTATTAGATGAGATACTTTGCGCTGCTTGTTTTACTTTCTCTTTTTACTGTTGCCGGTGTTGATGTTTCTACAAAAAATGAGGCTTCAGACTACAGTGAAAACCGAAGACATATAACATTTTATAATACCTATGCCTATCTCGATGGTGAGGAGTGGGTAATACCGGCGCGCGTGTGGGTTCACAAACAGAGGCGCTGGCTGCAGAGCCTTACATCGTGGACCATACGAATAATGGGGGAGTATAACCCTGATCAGATGCAGGTTTTCAAAAGGCGAATAACGGATATCCTTGCCGACAGCAAATGGCGCAGAACAGTCTCCTTTCGAATAGGGAATGATCCTGAAGAGAGGGTTTACCGGATTAAAGACCGGTATGGAAATGAGTTAAGAACCGACAGAAACGGCATTGTTGAAGGAGAGCTGCGAATTCCGGCTGAAGAGGCAGAACGGCTTTTCGGCGATAATCTTGCTGAAGATGCATATGTAAAAGTATATGCGAGTTCAAGGCGTTATTCAGGCACAGGTACGGTTCGGTTTATGCAGCCCGAAGGCCTGTCGGTGATTTCTGACATTGATGATACAGTCAAGATTACAGAGATTCCGGCCGGGGCAAGAATTGTGGTCAGAAACACATTCTTCAAAGAGTATATGCCCGCCCCCAGAATGGCAGAAATGTATGAAGAGTGGGAAGATGCATCATTCCACTATGTGTCGGGTTCTCCATGGCAGCTCTACAGGCCACTATCGGGGTTTTTGTTTAGTGAAAGAGCGGGTTTTCCTGTTGGAACATTTCACATGAAAAGTGCGCGAAAAAATGTTCTTACCATCAGTTCATGGCATGATTTGCGAGAGTTCATTACCAATGAAAACATAACCTTTGAGCAAAAAATCACCCAAATCACTCAAATCTTTGAACACTTTCCGGGAAGGCAATTTATTATGGTTGGTGATTCCGGCGAGCGCGACCCGGAGGTGTACAGGGCCATTCTGGAACAGTACCCCGAACAGGTAAAGGAGATCTATATAAGGGATGTGGTGAATGATCGGGAGCTAAGGCCCGAGCGATTGGAGGACATGACCATTATTCCCGCGCCAACGATTCTTCGGGGCATGACGGGGAAGTAGAGGAAACGAATCAATTTCCCGAAGCACCGTACGAAGATTATGAAAAAATGTTTAAAAGCTACCCGCATGCCAGGTGATGTTGTTTCGGGTTGGTTCCCACCCAAGAGAAATGCCTACATCAAAAGCGAGATTACTGAGCCTGAACCGTGATCGTATGCCAGCTCCGAAAACAGAACGGCTTCCCTCAATCAGATCAGGGTTATTTAAATCACTTACGGTTTGAGTAAACAGTACCAGGTAGATATTCGACAGGTATGCGGGTATCAGTAAACCACCATCATCCGGATAGGTGAGCGGGATTGTATACCGGGTGTTTATGATTCCTACATTATTTGCACCCGGGAAAGGATTTTCGGCAAAGGTGTCGGAAAAGAGTGATGCGGTGTTGAAAACAGGAAAATCGGTCTGGGTAATTGCCTGTGCTGTAACCTGCAGCGATTGATTCCATTTCATAAATGGAGCAACATAGGTAGACACACCGCCCCTGAACCCCTTTCGGTCAGTCAGATTGGCTTCTATCCTGAATTGATCGGTAATTACATCGAGCCGGGTGCTGTTGAGGCCGTATCGGCTTTCCGTAAAGAAGACCCAGCCGCTGTTGGGCTGTACATCGCGAATAAACTGCCGGAGCCGCACGTTTAGAACGGTTCTGAAACCCAAAGTGTGCCGCGTTCCAAATTCTGAAAAGGCTGTTGATGAATTTAACGGATCGAGAAATCGAAGCTGGGAGATGAAATATTGAGGTTCCAGAAGAATTGACGAAAAACGTGCATTGCTTTCAAGACGAATACGAACCGGTATTTTAAGTGAAGCTCCTCTCGACTGCTGCAAAAAGGTTCGAAGAAACTCGTCTCCATTTTGGGTTATTCTAAAGGTAGTTAGTGATGGGCGATTAAACATATCGAGCTGAAAACCCGGATAGAAGCCTTTGTAACTATACTGTAATTCGTGCCAAAACCGATCCAGGTAGTGCGTAGCTTCGAGCGAATAAGCCCGGCTGTTCATCTGATCTACACTCTCAATTGTGACGCCAACCCTGTCAAAACCCGCTTCCCTTTCATACATGGGCAGCCATATTCGCGGTTTGAGCCAGGAGAGACCTGTAGAATAGGGTTCAGGGGTCCAGTCATTCGTATGTACGTCAATATCCCGGTTCATCAGGGGACGCTCAAGGCGTTCTGTAATTAAAGGTGATAGAGACCATTTGTCACTCTCAAGAGTTTTTTTGTAGGCGTTCTCAAGCTCTAAAACTTTTAGAAGCTGTTCGTTCTCATGCTGATGGATATATGCAATACGCTCACCATCGGGAGAGTAGGAAGCTTCAAAGGCGTTGTAGAGGCTCTGGGTGATTTGGGTTACCGAATTATTGCTTAGATGATACTCATACACATTCATGGTTCCGCTATGGTCGCTCACAAACAGCATTTTCTCACCGTCGGGATGCCAGTGCAAATCAAAAACCGAGCCTCCTTCAAAAACGATGTCAGGGTCGCGTGTAAAAAGAGTGTCGGTTTCTGATACATTTTCAAACCATACTCCCTGCACACTTTTAATCCTGCCAATAACGGCTGTAACTCCGGGATGCATGGGGTTGGAAGAGATTTGAAAAACCGTTGAATCGTCAACTCTTGGAATGGTTCTGAGTATATCCCCGGTCTGCTCATCAAGTTCTGCCAGTGCCTGGGCGTATGCGTCGGTTTGCAGCGCATACAGATCAGTACCGATCATTTCGGGTGAGAAGAGCCGCAGGTTTTGGGTAATGCGGCGAGAGAGTGCGGAGGAGATCTCCAGGGAGTGAATATCACCCCGGAAAAGATTGTCATAGAAACGATCTGGATGGTATCGGGAGAAGAACAGGCGTGAACGGTTTGGAGAAAGCGAATAGTAGAAATCCTCTGAGATCTGCACTTCCTTCAACAGGGAATACGACTCCTCTTCAAGGTCATGAACATAGAAACCGGTGGGCCGGTTACAGGAGCGGCCGTAAAAAAGAATGGTATTGTTGTCCAGCCAAAGCGGGCGGTTCATTCGCTTGCAGGTTGCCGAAAAAGGGATGGTTTCAGCGGCTGAATCTGTTTCATATTCAAGTCTGTTCAGGCGTTCTGCTTCTCTCTCTTTTACATCATTGTTGAAATCTCTATACAGGCTTCGCGGCCAATAGCCGGTACTGTTTCGCAATGCCGTTCCAAACCCGAGAAAGGGATATTTGTAGTGAAACTGAATGGCTTCTTTCATGGCATCTTCTCCATACTCCTCAAGCAGCCAGTTGGTCAGCTCATAACCGCCAATGTAGTGGCGGTTAAAAGGCACTGTAAAGTCGGATACCTGCACCAGCTGGCCCATCGACCATTCATGGGGTGTATCGAGCAGAGCATTAAACTGATTGGTGAAAAAGGGGTGGTTGCCTCTTCCTGAATTTGGAATGGATCCATGGCTTTCATGCTCAACGGCAATCCCCTCCAGAACTCCAAGCGGGGCGGCGGCATGAACTGATCTTCTCACATCGGGAGAGAAGAGGCCCAATACTCTGGTTAACGCGGGAGGATTTACGCTGAAATGCAGGGCATGAACCAGTTCGTGAGGCAGAACAGATTCAAGCCAGTCTCCCGATTGCGGGTTCAGAATTTTGCCCTTTATTGGCGCCAATTCAACCTCCGACCGAAAATTCATGGGTGCTACAAAGCCGTTTGAGCGGTCGTTTTCCGGATTCAGGATAAAGGGGAAGTTTTTAAGCTCACCACCCACAAGATCCCGGATGTCTGCATATTCAGCCTCTAAAATTGAGAGTGACCGTATCGCTTCCTGTTCATATCGGGCGGGAAAGATCACCCTGAAGTGTTCTGAGCGAATCTCCATCCACTCCTGGTTCGGTACACGGTGTTGGGTTGAATAGAATTGGGCAAAAGCAGGTGAAGCCAAAAATAGCGACAGCAGGAGTAAAGCGAGGGTTCGTAGCATAATAATTGAATTAAAATCGGATCATCCAATAGATATATATCAGCGCAAATATAGATAGAAAAATGATACCGAAAATACTAAGCCAATAGAGCCAGGGTTTTGGCCGATATTCACCGGCAATTTCGGGTTGATGAATTAGCTTGTGGTTCATTAAAGCCAGAACCGGTGCCGTTAAAAAAGAGAGCGTTGTGGCCAGGTCAATCAAAAACCTGAAGTGATCGCCCAACAGGTAGAGTACAAGAAATGAACCCGCACTCACACCCACAAGAAGATACCGGTAGATCTGCTTATGCTTTGATAGTGTATCCGGCTTTATAACGTTAAGAATATGAGTTAGTACACGCGGATAGGTGTCGGTAACCGTAAGTGTAGTGCTGAACATGGTTGTAAAAGCACAGATTACGATGATTATGGCCGACCATTCTCCCAGTGTGAGAGTGTAGAGATTTACAAATTGGTTTGAAAACGCTGCGGCATTGGAGGCGTAATCCTGTCCTGAGCCGTACATAATAAATGCACCAAGCGTTAAAAAGCAGAGGGCGATAACGGCGGCCCCAATGTAACCGATATTGAAATCGAGCTGAATCTCGCCCAGTTTAGGTTTGTATCCGGTTTGTTTCATTTTTTCAACCGTCCAGATCGAGTGCCATGCGGCTGCATCAATCGGGATAGGCATCCACCCCATCAGGGCGATCAAAAAAGCCACTCCGGAAACGGTCCACACCTCCGGCGCTATAAAGCCCGGATCAGGCTGATAACCGGTTACCGTGAAAGCAGCAATCATGGCAATAACAGTTGTAACTGCGAAAATCAGCATTAACGCCTTTATTGCAATGTCGAGAAATGCGTATTGATTTCGGATGAGCAGCAGAACGCAGAAGAGTAAAACGATGGCACTCCACCAGACTACGGGAAGCTCAATACCGGTAAGATGGGTAACCAGGCTTCCTGTAACCACCGTAACTGCTGCATGTATGGCAAACATGGTGGAAATGGTGAAAATCACAAAGATCCAGAAAGCTGCACGATTCATTTTTGCGTATCCCTGAATCATGTTCATTCCGGTTGCAAGTGCATATCGCGGTCCAAATTCAAGAAACGGGTATTTAAAAATGTTGGCCAAAACCACTGCCCAGGCAAGGGCAAACCCAAACTCGGCACCAGCGCGCGTTGATTGAACCAGGTGAGACACCCCGATTGCGGCTGCCGCCATGATGATACCCGGGCCAATCGTCTTTTTTATGCCTTCAAGAGTTGAAACAACCATTAATTTATTTTAAAAGAGTAATGATTTTGGAATCATTATAGATAGATTTTTTTTATGTTTTTATAAGGAGCACTATAATTATAACCCAGAATTAATGAGGTTAGGATGGTAAACGAAAAAAAGATCAGTGAACTGGTTAACAAGAATGGTAAAGATTTGATAACAATAACTTTACCAACTCACATAAAAGGTGAAGAATCAAAACAAGATCCAATTCGATTTAAAAATTTGCTCACAAAAGCTGCTGAAACCCTCAAGAAGCGAGGAAAGAAGGAGAGTGAAATCGACAAAATCCTTCAGCCGGCAAGAGATTTGCTCGAAAAGCCACTCTTTTGGTCTCACTCAGACCGGAGTTTGGCGGTTTACTTAAACGGAGAGGAATTTGAGTATTTCAAACTCCCCTATGATAATGAAGAGCAGGTTTATATAAATGACCATTTTCTGATTACACCACTATTGCCAATGATGAGCATGGATGGCACGTTTTGTGTTCTGGCTGTAAGCAGACAGGATGCGAAGCTTTTGCGATGCACAAGAAATGAAGCAGAAGATATTACACCAGAAGGAGTATCGGTGTCTGTTGCAGATTATCTTGAAGTTGACCCTGAAAAACAGCTGCAGTTTCACAGCGGTTCTCAGCGGCAGGATGCGGTCTTTTTTGGGCATAATGCCAATGAAGAGGACAAAATGATCGTTGTTGAGCAGTTTTTTCGAGAATTTGAAAAAGGCATAACCAAAGTAATGAACAGGAAAAATGACCCTCTTGTTATGGTTGGCCTTAAAGATAACGTGGTGCTCTACAGAAAGATTAACGATTATGGCCGTCTGCTGGATGATGCGGTTCTTCTCAATCCCGATGAAATGTCAGATCAGGACCTGAAGAATAAAGGATGGGAAATCATAAAAAAGCATTTTCTGAAAGACATGTACCACTCACTGGAAAAATTCTCAGAAAAAGGAGACGGCCAGGTTTCAAATAACCTTAGCGAAATTGCGGAGGCTACCGTGATGGGTCGTTCGCAAACGGTGTTTATTTCTAAAGATGAGCAAAAGTGGGGTTTTTATGACACAGAAAACCAAACGGTTCAGTATAGCAGCAGTCCAAAAAACGGTGATGTTGAACTATTGAACTGGTTGTCTATTACAGCATATAAAACCGGAAGCAAGGTCTATATACTTCCCAAAGAGGAGATGCCTATGCGATCGATGGTTGCTGCTGAATATCGCTTCTAAAGCTATTTTCTCTCTCCAATAGGTTTAACTTATTTAGGACGGAATAAGCATTTTAAAAAGCATCTTTCAAGTATGAGAGGTGCTTTTTTTTTACGTATTAGCTTAAATTATGGTCCGAAATCCCTCGAACCAACATCCGATTTGGTTCAAGGTTCAGGGCACAAGGAGCACCCCGAGGCCGGATTTGGATCAGCGTTCAGATGTTATTCAAGGTTATAAACCTCGTTATAGAGTGATGGCTCTAACGGTGTAAACATCCTTCCTTTTCGTTAATCGTTTTGGAGAGTTGTGATTCGAAATATAAAAAGTTGTATACGTGTGGATATCCATTTCACAGAAAGTGCAGAATTGATTACTATAATGATCCGTTAAGAACTCCATTTGATTATCAATTTAACCATCGTATAAATGAGATCTACGTTACTTACTGCTCTGTTATTTGTGATTTCTCCAGTATTACTCTTTTCGCAGGTTCAGCTCGATTACTATCTGCCGGATGATGTATCCTATAATTCAGACATTCCAAAACCGGCTGAAATAATCGGCCATGAGGTTGGGGAGTGGCACATTACACACGACAAGCTGGTGTACTATATGCAGGCGCTAGCCGAAGCCTCCGACCGGGTAACCATTCAGGAATATGCACGTACGCATGAAAACAGGCCGCTGCTTCTTTTGGCGATCACTTCGCCGGAGAACCACTCATCCATCGAGCGGATCAAAGAGAATCACAGGTTGCTTCGAGATCCCGACCGTTCAGGCAATCTCGACATAGACACCATGCCCGTAATTGTGAATTTAGGCTATAGTGTGCACGGTAATGAGCCGAGCGGTTCAAATGCGTCGATGTTATCAGCTTATCACTATGCGGCTGCAGAAGGTGATGAGATGGATGAGTTGCTCAACAACACGATTATCTTAATAGATCCATCCCTAAACCCGGACGGATTGCAGCGGTTTTCTACGTGGGTGAATATGCACAAGAGTCACACCGTGAACCCCGACCCGGCCGACAGGGAGTACAGCGAAGTTTGGCCAAACGGACGTACCAATCACTACTGGTTTGATCTTAACCGCGACTGGATGCCGGTTGTTCATCCCGAAAGCCGGGGCAGAATTAACATGTTTCATGAGTGGAGGCCGCATGTAATAACAGACCATCACGAGATGGGAACCAATGCCACCTATTTCTTTCAGCCGGGCGTTCCCTCCAGAACTCATCCGCTTACGCCCCAGCGAAATCAGGACTTGACAGCCGCTATAGCAGAGTTTCATGCCGATATTCTGGATGAAAACCAGGTACTTTACTACACCAAAGAGCGGTTTGATGACTTCTACTATGGAAAGGGTTCTACGTATCCGGATATTTTTGGTTCAATTGGTATCCTTTTTGAACAGGCCAGCTCCCGTGGCCATGCCCAGGAGAGTATTCATGGGATAATTGAATTTCCATATACTGTAAAAAATCAGTTTTTAACCTCTCTTTCAACGGTTGAAGGGGCGAATGCACTGCGATCGGAGTTGCATAACAACATGCGTGAACACTACAGGGAGGTGCGCAGTGAGGCGTCACGAAGCAATATTAAAGCCATTGTTATTGGCGACAGATATGATCGTGGAAAGAACTTTCATTTCGCCGACCTGATGAGCCATCACAATGTTGAGCTATATGAACTTGCCAGAGACTTTGAAGTGGACGGAAAAGAGTTTATGCGAGGCCGCGCCCTGGTAATACCCATGGAACAGGCTGAGTATAAGTTTATCGAAGCTATGTTTGAGCAGAGAACGGAGTTTACCGACAGTATTTTTTATGATGTTTCGACCTGGACACTTCCCCACGCATTTAATCTGCCCTATGCAGAACTGTCTCAGCGGCAGTTTAATCAAAACCTGTTAGGCGACAGGGTTACCGACCCTGTTCTGTCGGGTGGGGAGATCGTGGGTGGAAGAAGCCAGTACGCTTATGCCTTCGAATGGGATGAATATTACGCTCCAAGAACGCTTTACAGGCTGCAAAAAATGGGTGTTCGCACAAAAGTTTCGGGCGCTCCATTTCAGACAATTACAGCCAGAGGTGCAAAAACATTTAACTACGGCACCATACTTGTCGCGCTTGGAACCCAGGATGTGGATGATGTTGAGATTTATCGTACGCTGCAAACGGCGGCTGAAGAGGATGGTGTAACGATCTATAATCTGAGCAGGGGTTTGTCTACCTCAGGCATCGATTTGGGCAGCCCAACCATGAATAATCTTACCAAGCCATCTGTAGCAATTTTGGCAGGCAGAGGAGTAAGTAATCTTGAAGTAGGTGAAATTTGGCATCAGTTCGATCAGCGTTACCGTATTCCAATTACCATCCTCGACAAGGAGAGAGTGGCCGGTACCGACCTGTCGCGATACAATACATTGGTAATGGTAAACGGTAATTACGGAGATTTGACAGACAGGGCTAAAAACGATCTGAAGCAGTGGGTTCGCAACGGAGGCACGTTAATCACTCAGCGTAATGCCGTTAACTGGGCACAAAGGGAAGGCTTCTTCAGTCTGGACACAGTAGAGCGGGAAGATACTGAGCCCCGTCGAATTCCATACGAAGATCTTCAGAATACCCGCGGCGCACAGGTTATTGGAGGCTCTATCTTCAGCGGCCGGCTTGATGTAACCAATCCCCTGGGTTTTGGATACCGAAATGAAAATATGCACGTGTTCCGAAACAGCACTAATTTTTTCGAGATAACAAATAATCCGGTTGCCACACCGCTCTATCTTAGTGAGAACCCGCTTGTAAGCGGCTATATCTCAAGCGAAAACCTGGAGGTTATCGGGAATACCGTCTCAATCGCTGTGAGCGGTTACGGAAGCGGGACGGTGATCAGCTTTGTTGACAACCCCAACTTCCGCGCATTCTGGTATGGTACAAATAAGCTGTTTGCCAATGCGGTGTTTTTCGGGGATACGATAAGCCGTGCTGCGATGAATTAGGCCGAAGTCATCACCGGTCAGGCTGACCGGTGTACTTTTCCCCGGTCAAGCTGACCGGGGTACGGGTTAGGGTGACCGGGGTGCTTTGCTTAATCAATTCTCCATCCGCGGGTGTTCATATCCAGGCGATAGACCCTGTCGGGTGCGGTGATATAGAGATGGTCAAGGTCATCACCTCCCCAGGCCAGGTTTGTGATCTGATGCTCAAATCGTAACTGTTGAATCTGTATTCCATTTTCATCAAACACGATAAATCCGTTTGGACCGGTGGTGTAGAGACGGCCTTCACTATCTGTAACCATACCATCGGCACCGCCAAGTTCTCCCATGGCGCCAACATTGGTAAACGGCCTGGCATTTTCAACATCACCATTATCCAGCACGTCAAATTTAATTATCTGCCCGGTTTCTGAATCGTTGACGTAGAGGTAGTTTTCGTCGGGCGAAAAAACGATCCCGTTAGGAAGGGCAAACTCATCATAGATCAGAGTTATGCTGCCATCAAGGTTAATTCGGTAAACTCCGCTGAAGTCGAGCTCGCGGTCTTCCTCAGACACTCCAAATGGCGGATCAGTGAAATAGATGAGACCATCGGAGCGTACGGCAATATCGTTCGGGCTATTTAGGCGTTTGCCCTCATAGGATTCAGCAATAGGAATCAGTTCGAGATTCTCTCCCACTTCAGAAACCCGTCCGGCGTGCTGTGCAATCAGCAGAGTACCATCAGGCTTTGCCTTAATACCGTTTGCGTTACCACTTGGTTCAATATAGACCTCCGATTCGCTGCTTCCGGGAGTCCATTTATAAATAATACTTGCCGGAATGTCGCTAAAAAGAAGAAACCCGTCAGGATGCCAATAGGGCCCTTCAGTGAACCGGAATCCATCAGTTACCACTTCCGGTTCACCCGCTACCGGTTCCGGCTGGTCAGTACAGGAGTAGAAAAAAGTGGAAATAGCAAAAAGCATGCACAGCAGGATAATAAACTGATGGATTGGTTTCATGGTGAGGATCTTTGGTTAATTGAATTTCGAAGGGTGTAATGTGGTGAATTCTATTTAAATAGAAAAATTGCTGGTTAAAGAATTTGAAAAGAGATAAGTAATTAAGGAGTGTCCCTCCGCCAGCGGGAGGAGGGCAATGAGGGATGAAAAGAAGAGCACTTGATGCTCCAAGGAGACTCATCGAATCAAATATCACTGCATTTCAGGTCATCCCCCTGCTCTCCGTCAGCTGACGGATCGCTTTCCCCCTTCGAAGGGGGACTTTTTATGGCCTTTTCCTTCTCTCGCCATGCAAGGGACCTCCCCGTTAATTTTAGCATTAGTCCCTCAATTCAGCTTGTGCTTCCAGGATCAAAAAACCGAATTGCAGGAGCAGCCGCTCAGCCCGTGATAACTGATTCATTTCATCAATAATAGCACCGGCGAGTACCGGTTCGTCCGTAATGAGGCCATCCGCTCCTCTTTCAATAGCGTTAATCATCTCTTCGGCACGGTTTACTGTCCAGGCATATACCGGCCGGCCCCTTTCCGAATAATCAGAGATAAGTTGCGGGGTAATGTTTTGATGAAAGACCGCCAAAAAATCAACCGGAAGCCGGCCAAGGTCACCGGCGGCAGCGGCAGAGGTGTATCCCATAGCAACATCGGGAGCAATCTCTTTAACCTGTTGTACAGCTGCCATAGAGAGCGACATAAACAAAACCTGGTCTTCCATCTGATTTTCTCTTACAACCCTTATTGTCTCTTCGGCGAGTTCGGGATAGAAACCATAATATTTCAGCTCAATTAGCAGTTTGATCTGATCTCTTGCTCCACTCAGGTATTGTTGAAGCGTTGGAATACCAATCTTGTCTTCCGGCAGATCCTGGTCTGTAATCAATAAAAGATCAGAGATATCATCATAGGTTACATCTCTAATTCGCCGTGGATCACCTGCAACACGCATTAGGTCGGCATCATGCAGAACCACCACGGTTCCATCGGCCGTCATTTGAACATCAATCTCAACCATGTCGGCATCCACGATGATGGAGTTCTCAAGAGCTGCTATACTGTTTTCGGGTGCACCAAGGGCATTTGCCCGATGGGCAATATTCAAAACCTGTCTCTCATCGATGGTAGTGTCGACAATAAAATAGCTGACCGTTAAACCACCCATAACTATGATGAGGATAAGTGAGATTGCACGTGCCGGTTTGGTCCACCATGTAAGTATTCCCATCGTTTTTTTTGTTAAACGCCACAAACCCGGGATCTCCTGCTCAAGAGTGGGACGGGAGTAGCTGTAATAGAACTTTGTGATGATTACGGATATCATCGAAAAGCCAAAAAATGAGATTACCGCACCAATACCGAGTGAGAGAAAGAGATAGTTACCGGTGATATATACGATCAGACGAAGTGAATCAAACGCTGCATGAGCCCAGTCTGTAATTAAAAAGAAGATATAGATCAGCGAAGCATCCACAAGCAGTCGTAAGGCAACCCAAAAGAGCACCGCCATAACTACGGCTTTGATCAGCTGAAGCGTTTTGGACATGGGAGCTTCCCAAACCTCCCTGAGTGCTTCGAAGAGGGTCTTTTTGCCGTCAAGGTAGGCGGGAAGTGCCGGCAGCGCACATGCAGCTACAAAAACTGCAAAAAGGAACCATGCCCCACCCCATATTGCACCCCAGGTGAGGGCACTATACCATTCGGCAGGAGTGGTGAGAATGTAGTAGTTAATATCGAATTCAGCAAGCCAGACCAGGTATATCATACCCAGGCCGATGAAGAGGGGTATCAAAAGGAGAATAGCGCCAAATATGGTTATCACACAGAGTTTTATAAGTATGGGTATTCTTGCAGCGATATGCAGAGAGGTATCCTTTACAGATACACTGCGACCCAACAGGAAATCGGTTACAATCTGAAACAGGCCGGCATAGCGAATAACCAATCCTGTAAGTGTTATTAATAGAACCAGAAAGAGATAGCTGAAGCCCGACGGCGAGAAAAACCAGGTGTAGAGCTCTTCGTTGCCCACAATAAGCCTGTCGCCTCGGAAGATACCCCAGTTGAGTGTGGCTACCAGTACCGGTGCCAAAAGAGCAGTAAAAACGGCATATACCAAAAGAGTCCAGCCGGCCATCGGTTTCCAGAGTAGCACCACTGACCTCCATGAGGAACGAAAAAGCGGATTGAAAAGAATATTGGCGGCTCGCTTGAACATAATATTCACGGAGGTTTCAAATTCAAATAGTAAGTTCTCTTTTCAGACAGTGAAATCAAAAAAAACCAATGAATAAGAAAAGTATCAAACGCCTGCAAAAAAAGTCGGCTGAACTTCATATTGAGTCGGTAAAACGCCATATTTTTCTATGTGCAGATCAGACCAATCCAAAGTGCTGCCAATATGAGGCGGGGCTGGAGTCGTGGCACTATTTGAAAAACAGGTTGAGGGAGCTTAACCTGGACGGAGAGGGCGGGGTCTATCGGACAAAGGCAAACTGCCTGAGGGTGTGCAAGCGTGGCCCCATCGCTGTAGTCTACCCCGAAGGTGCCTGGTATCACTCATGTACGCCTGAGGTGCTTGAGCGGATCATCCGGGAGCACCTGATTGGCGGGGAGCCTGTGGATGAGTATCTTTTTGCAAAGAATGAACTTAGAGTTTCAGAGTCAGATTAATTCTCTTTCAAAGTCGGCAGGATATACTAGTGTTACGTCAATACTCAATTGTCGGATAAAGACCTGACAGCATTCCCGGTGTTTTTCCGGGTTTCTGTCAGCGTCGAAAATCAACGCTGTCAGATCCGGTAGGTGTACCGCTAAAGTTGCACCTGCGGCTGACAGGTTGCTTTCGACAATTTATGCTTGACTTAAGACTACTTATAAATAGAGCTAAACCACAATAGGATCAAAAAATTCAGAGATGATAAAGCGAATTAAAGAGCTTGAGAACAGTTCCCGTAATCTGGAACCGGATAAAGAGGAGTGGCAATCTATGAAAAAAGCCACCGATGCGTATGCCGGGCGATTTTTGGATTCATTGCCCCTCCAAAAAGCCTATACACGTTTTGACAGTTCAGTGGACGAACTGCTGAATGAGGAGATTGGCGAAGAACCGCGCAATATTTCGGAGCTGATTCGCACAGTTGAAAACCGGGTAATACCACCGGGGTTAAATCCCGCATCGGGCGGACATCTGGGTTACATACCCGGGGGCGGATTGCCCGCAAGTGCGCTGGCCGACTACCTCGCTGCAGTCACCAATCCGTATGCAGGTATCTATTTCTCATCTCCGGGAGCGGTGCTGATTGAGAAGCAGATGATTCAGTGGATGGCGAAACTGGTGGGCTACCCACCATCGGCGGGCGGATATCTTTCATCAGGAGGCAGCCTGGCAAACCTGACCGCGATTGTAACCGCGCGTGAAGCGCACAAAATCAAACCGGCCGGTATTGAGAATAGCGTCGTATATCTGAGCGGACAAACCCATCACTGTGTAGACCGTGCCCTGAACATAGCGGGAATGGGGGAGTGTGTGAGGCGCTATGTGCCGATGGATAGGCAATTCCGGATGGAAACCGGCGAGTTGAAAACGATGATTGAAGCTGATCTTGAACAGGGTTTAAAGCCCTGGATGGTGGTTGCCTCAGCCGGAACAACGGATGCGGGTGCTGTGGATTCACTTGATGAAATTGCAGAAATTATATCAAAGCATAACATCTGGTTTCATGTGGATGCTGCCTATGGAGGATTCTTTCTGTTAACGGATGAAGGGAAGAAAATGATGAAAGGAATTGAAAAATCAGATTCAGCGGTGCTCGATCCGCACAAAGGACTGTTTATTCCCTACGGGCTTGGCGCACTTATTGTGCGCGACCAACAGTTACTGGCAGAAGCGCACACCTATCAGGCCGACTATATGCAGGACACTAAAACAGTAAATCATATCCATTCGCCGGCTGATCTCTCTCCGGAATTGAGCAAGCATTTCAGATCGTTGCGAATGTGGCTGCCGCTGAAACTTCACGGAGTGGGTTCATTCAGGGCAGCACTTGAAGAAAAAATGCTGCTGGCCAGGTATGCATGGCAAAAGATCAGCGAAATGGATGGCTTTGAAACCGGCCCCGCCCCGCAGCTATCGGTTTTTATGTTTCGATATAACCCGGGGCACGGAGATGTGGATGAGATGAATCGTGAAATTCACAGGCTGATCACAGATGATGGCCGCATCTTCTTCTCAACCACGAAGTACAAGGGAAACTTCATGCTTCGCCTGGCGGTGCTCTCCTTTCGCACACATCTCGATACCATCGACCAAGCACTTCAGCTGATTAAAGAGAAGGCGGAACAGGTAAGCGCTTAATATCTCCAATCATTAATGAGGGGTTCCGGGTGGTAAAACTTTTATTGTAAAAGTTTTAGTACTATTTTGTCCTATATAGAAAAGAAGCTCTTTCTCCATTCCAAATCATAATAAGAACAAATTTTGGTACTGGATGACTTCAGAGTAAAAATGAAACTTAAAATTCATCAATATGGACGATCAGGAACACAACTATACAATAAACATTAATTGGAAAGAGGGACGAATTGGGACAATGAAATCTCCTGAGCTGAATGAGGAGGTAGAAGTGGCCACCCCACCTCAATTTCCGGGAGGAGTAGAGGGCATTTGGTCACCCGAGCATCTATTTGTGGCCGCAGTGAGCAGCTGTTTAATGACCACGTTTATTGCCATTGCAGAGTATTCCAAACTGGAGTATGAATCCCTGGAAATTCAATCAACCGGCAAGCTTGCAAAAACTGAAGGCAAGTTTATGATGACCGAAGTGGTGCTTAAGCCAAAACTTGTAATCAAAGATGAAAAGCATGTTGAAAAAGCAGAACGTATTCTGCATAAAGCGGAAGCAGCCTGCCTGATTTCAAGGTCGATAAAATCTACGGTAACCCTAGAAACGGATGTTCAGGTGTTGGCCCCGGCTGAAGGTTAAATCGCTTGTGG
>REDT01000213.1 GCA_007693295.1 Balneolaceae bacterium | reverse complement strand
TGCCCGGGGTACGGTATCGGTTTTGTTTTAGTTGCCGGTTTAATGCGGCATTCCGATTTCCCGGGCAAGCTGCCCGGGGTACGAGTTAGACCATCTGGTGGGATTCGGGCTGGATGACGAGTTCGTTTAGAACGGAGTTTTCCGGTTGTGATGCCGCGTAGTAGACGGCTTTGGCTACTTCCTGGGGTGTGAGCATCATCTCTTTTTTCACGCGCATTTCAACTTTTGGATTGTCCCAGAAGTCGGTGGCTACACCGCCCAGGTAGAGCAGGGAGAATTTGATTTCTGCGCGGCGAAACTCCTCAACCAGCGCTTTAGCCATTCCGGTAACGGCATATTTGGATGCCGAGTAGACTGAGGTGTTTTTCATTACCGCCTTGCCGAGAATTCCCGGAAAGAGGATAACCCGTCCTTTCTTGGCTGTAGCCATGTAGCGTGCAACAGTTTGGGTTACTAAAAATGTGCCGAAGACGTTCACATCAAACACCTCTTTGGCATCTTCAGGCTTAATATCGAGAAGCGGCTGTATCAGTCCTGTACCAAATGCATTCACGAGCACATCGATACCACCAAGGGTATCGTTTACTTCTCTTGCCATATCTGACACGGAAGCTAAATCGGTCACATCCACGCCAATGGCATAGGCCTCCCCGCCGTTATCGTTGATCTCTTTGGCCTTCTCTTCGGCCTTTTTCTTGTTGCGTGCGGCCAAAACTACTTTAGCACCGGCTTTAGTGAAAAGATCTGCTGATGCCTGTCCAATTCCGCCTGAGCCGCCTACGATTAGTACTACTTTGTCTTCCATTACCGTGAGTATGTTTAATTCAATTTATTGATGATTCAATTCTGAAGACATAAGGAAATGTACGGGCGATTCGTTCGGAGGTTTGGTATAGAAAAAGGAGATACTTCCTCATCCCGACACAAAAGCATTGTCGGGATTCGTCAGCATGACAAGAGCAATGGTGGTATAGTTGGCGGGTATCCGGTCACGGAGTAGTGCGACGCTACTGCTGCCCGCTCAACTACGTTAAAACTTCGAAGAGCCGGCTTTTGGGCAAAATTAGTTACTCGACAAGACAAGCTACTTTTTCGGGAAGCGGGACACTCCTTAGTTAAAATCACAGTCGTTCACTGCCCCATCGCCTTCGGGATGGCCGATTCGTACACCTCGCGAAGCTGCTCAACGGGGATTTTCACATCCGAATCGATCACCAGCTCTGTACCGTTCACCAGTCCCAGTTTCACGGCATTCACGCCCGAACCGGATACGGCCTTCTCAAACTCCTGCAGTTTCTCCTGCTCAACGGTAACCAGCACGCCCGACTGCGCTTCACTGTAGAGTACTTCATGAAGATCCTGGCCAAGTGATTTAACGGAAATACCGGCTCCTTTTCCTGAGTAGATTACCATCTCAGAAATTGCTGCTGCAAGGCCGCCATCCGAAAGATCGTGAGCTGCATTTACAGCCTGGCTTTGAATCAGGCTTAACACCAGGTTTTGCAGCTTCACTTCCAGTTTCAGATCGATATCAGGAGCGTCTCCGGTAGTAAGTCCATGTATTGTACTCAGGTATTCAGTTCCACCAAGCCCGCTTCTCGGTGCGCCAAGGTAGAAAATCACATCCCCTTCATTTTTAAAAACCGGCGTCATGAGATGTTTTTCAACATCTTCCACAATTCCCAGCATTCCTATGACCGGTGTGGGGAAAATTGCGGCTTTTGGATTTTCATTGTAAAAACTCACGTTGCCACCGGTTACCGGGGTATTGAGAGCGCGACAGGCATCTCCCATTCCGCCCAGGGCTTCCTTAAAAGTATAATAGACTTCCGGCTTGTATGGATTTCCAAAGTTGAGGCAGTTCGTTATGGCAACAGGCCTTGCGCCGCTGCACACCACGTTACGGGCCGACTCAGCCACCGCAATCTGCCCGCCTTTACGCGGGTTCAGATAGACATACCTGCCGTTGCAGTCCGTTTTCGCGGCAAGCCCTTTATTGGTTCCTTTGATTCGGATCACGCCTGAATCGGATGCCCCGGGCCCATTCACCGTATTGGTTCTCACCATGGTGTCGTATTGCTCAAAAACCCAGCGCTTTGACGATATATTGGGAGAACTGAGAAGCTTTTTCAAAATCTCATGGTGATCAGATGGATGCTCAATTGAACTTATCTCAAAAGATTGAACCTCATCAAGATATGCGGGGCGTTTTGCTTCACGCACATATTGTGGTGCCCCGCCTCCCAGTACCAGCGAATCGGCCGGCATTTCGGCTTTAACCTCGCCATCTTTCCAATAAGTAACTTTATCGCCTTCCACCACTTCACCAATCACAACGGCATGAAGGTCCCATTTGTCATATACATCGATAATTTTCTGCTCATGGCCTTTTTTGGCAACAATCAACATTCTCTCCTGGCTTTCGCTCAGCAGAAGCTCATAAGCGGTCATCCCCTCTTCACGAGCCGGAACCTTATCCAGATCAACTCTCATCCCCTGGCCTCCTTTGGCGGTCATCTCTGATGTGGAACATGCAATACCGGCAGCACCCATATCCTGCATGCCTACCACAACTCCGGTCTTAAGCGCCTCGAGGCTTGCCTCAAGCAGTAATTTTTCCGTAAACGGATCTCCCACCTGTACGCTTGGCCTTTTGGCTTCACTCTCTTCGCTGATCTCTTCTGAGGCAAACGTTGCTCCATGAATACCATCACGTCCTGTACTCGCTCCCACAATCAGAACCGGATTTCCGATGCCCTCCGCAATTGCGGAAGCTGTTTCACCAACCTTAACAAGTCCAATGCTCATGGCATTTACGAGTGGGTTGCCCTCATAGGCCTCGTCAAAATAGATCTCGCCGCCAATCATCGGTATTCCGAATGAGTTTCCGTAATCGGAGATCCCTCTCACCACACCGTCCAGAAGATATCGTACACGGGGATTATCCATCGACCCGAATCGAAGTGAGTTCAATGAGGCCAGCGGGCGCGCTCCCATCGTAAAAATATCTCTGTGGATTCCTCCCACACCGGTTGCAGCTCCCTGGTAGGGCTCAACTGCAGATGGGTGATTGTGACTCTCTACCTTAAATGCACAGGCAAGGCCATCGCCAATATCCACCAGGCCGGCGTTCTCTTCTCCGGCCTCTACCAAAAGCTGTTTACCTTCTCGCGGCAGTTTTTTGATCTCAAGAATTGAGTTCTTATACGAGCAGTGTTCACTCCACATCACCGAATAGACACCCAGTTCTGTAAACGTGGGGACACGTCCAAGGTAGTTCTTCACCATTTCATACTCTTCTTCGCTGAGTCCGTGTTCGAGTATCAGTTCGAGGGTTACTTCGGGTTCCTTTATTGCAGATTGAGACATATTTTTTGGTAAAATGTTGGTAAAAAACAAGTGGGTATAAAAGTACAAAAAGTTGAACTTCAATACTTTGATTTATGGAGGGATTTGGCCATTTGGGTTGATAAAATCTCAAAACAAGAACTTCTATGAAATGACAACTGCTTTTCTACCCCATTTTGGATATTTTAACGTGAGTTCGAGATAAAATCTTTGAATTTGATAATGAAAAGTCCCCTCCTTTCCAAGGAGGGGATTTAGGGGTGGTTGTGCCATAGGCATCCCGATGGGGAAAGTATAAAATTAGTTTAAGTATCAATTCACAAACCTGAAAAAATGCAGTTAACCACCCCTGGCCCCTCCTTATAAAGGAGGGGAGACTCTTTTCCCAAATTCTTATATCGAACTCACGTTATCTTAGTACATTGTTCAATAAATACACACAACGATTACTTTATGGATTCAGTCTATTTCGACCATGCCGCTACCACCCCTGTTGACAAGGAGGTTCTGGATGCCATGCTGCCATTCTTTACAAAGCTATATGGTAACGCCAACTCCGCGCATCAGTTTGGCCGCGACTGTAAAGTGGCTATTGAGGATTCGCGCGAACTGATAGCCAAACTGATAGGTGCGGAACCTTCAGAAATTATTTTTACAAGCGGTGGCACAGAAAGTGACAATGCCATACTTAAAGGGGTGTTTTGCGCACTGAGCAAAGCCGGGAAAACCGAGATTATCACCTCATCCATTGAACATCACGCGGTGATTCACCCGGCTGAGGCCCTTAAAAGAGACGGTGCAGTGATTACGTACCTTCAACCGGACAGCAACGGAGTAATTCACCCCGAACAGGTTCGGGAAGCGATCAGCGATAAAACCGCCATTGTTAGCCTTATGCATGTGAACAACGAGATTGGGTCCATCAATCCGATAAAGGAGATCGCCTCAGTTTGCAGAGAAATGAATGTACCGTTTCACTCCGACACGGTACAGAGTGTTGGAAAAATCGCTGTCAACGTAAAAGATCTTGGCCTTGACGCACTCAGCATCAGTGCCCATAAAATTTACGGGCCAAAAGGCATTGGTGTACTCTACATAAAAAACGGTACCCCGTGGATTCCCTGGCTGCAGGGCGGCTCACAGGAGCGTCGGCGGCGTGGCGGCACCTCAAATGTTGCCGGTATCGTTGGAATGACAAAAGCGCTGGAATTGAGCATCAAAGAGCTTGATTCGTACACAAACCACTATAAGGAGCTTCGAAATGCAGCGATTACAGGGTTAAACAAGCGATTTGAAGGCAAATACGTCATCAACGGCCCGGCTGAAGCCGGCGTGCCTCACATTCTTAACATCGGCTTTAAACCGGGCGACAAAAACGCCCTCGACGGAGAGATGCTTCTTCTCAATCTGGATATTGAAGGAATCTGTGTTTCTAATGGATCGGCCTGTACTTCAGGAGCCATGGAGCCTTCGCACGTTTTAGATGGCATTGGTACAGAACACGCCATTGGGAGCTCCAGTATCAGGATCAGTTTTGGCAAACAGAATACCGTGGAAGAGGTAAACTTCTTCATCGAAAAACTCGACGGTATCCTGGAACGAATGATGGCAACTGTATCATGAATATTTGTGTGTATTGCGGCTCATCAAACGGAAACAACAAAAAGATTCTTGACCTGGCGCAAAAATTTGGCCGGTTAATGACTGAAAGAGGGCATAACCTGGTGTATGGCGGCTCATCTCTTGGCGTAATGGGTATTATTGCAGATTCAGTAATGCTGAATGGCGGCGAGGTAGTTGGGGTGATCCCGGAAAACCTGTTCAGTAAAGAGGTTGCCCATACAGGCATAACACGCCTTATTACGGTAAAAGACATGCACCAGCGCAAGTCGCATATGGCTGAACTCTCAGACGCATTTGTAGCCTTTCCCGGAGGTTTTGGCACAATGGAGGAGCTCTTCGAAATTATCACCTGGAACCAGATTGGCCTGATCAACAAACCGGTTACGGTTATGAATATTGATGGATTTTACGACTCGTTAATCCGAATGATTGACCATGCGGTTGGTGTTGGGTTTATCAAACCTAAAAACCGTGCGATTGTTCAAACAGCGGAATCGCTGGAAGAGTGCCTCGACCTTTGTGAGAATAATCAATAGCAGTTTTAAAATCCATTATGACATTAGAGCCATTTCATCGATAATAGTATCGGGTGATTAGAAAAGTCCCCTCCTTTCCAAGGAGGGGATTTAGGGGTGGTTAAAGTGGATCATGTTCATTTTTCACAATGTTTTTACCTGAAAAAATTCCGGTCCAACCACCCCCGGCCCCTCCTTGGAAAGGAGGGGAGAATCTATAGCTCTACATATTACTGACAATTCACACTTGACATGATACTAACCTCACAATTTTCGTCTCTTTTTTCATTATCATCTATTGTTAAGGGTTCGCTTCCTTCCGATTTTGATGGTAATCCGCAACTCGAACATCCGTTTAAACCCTGCCCCGACTCCCCCAACTGCGTAATCCATTCAGTTGAGTTTAACCTGGATGCGAAAACACTTTTTTCAGCTGCTTCTACAGTTTTGGAGGAGATGAATCCATATAAATTAAACGCAGATTCACATTCACTTCAAATAGAAGCTGTATTTCGAATTCCGGTTTTCAGATTTAAAGACGACCTGGAAATAGTAATTGATTCCAAACCCTCAGGCAGTATCTTTCACATCAGAAGTGCAAGTCGCGTGGGGCATTCCGACCTTGGCGTAAACCGCAGACGGGTCCATCGAATTTTGAATGGTATAAAAAACAATCTTTAACTAAACTTTACTCTCGTGCCTAAACTAACGATCAATATTGGTGTTCTCTTAATTATTCTTGGCATCTTTTCTTACATCTTAACAGGCGCTGCAAGTGCAACAGCTCTTATTCCATCATTTTTTGGGTTGGCGTTTATCGGCCTTGGCGCTCTTGGCAAAAAGAATGAATCGATGAGAAAACACGCTATGCACGCTGCTCTGCTTCTGGCTATTTTAGGACTTGGCGGTTCATTTGGTGGCTTGATTAATATGATTGGCATGATTGGAGGTGAAACTCCGGAACGCCTGGGCGCTTCTATTGGCCAGGCGGTGATGGCACTGATCTGCATCTTTTTTATCGTAGCCGGCGTGAAATCATTTATCGATGCCCGGAAAAAACCGGCTGCAGATACCGCCTTTGAAGACGGCGCCAATAACTGAACGTGATCAGGCAGCACTTGGGTAAATTGACACACAGCACGCTAACAATTTGAGTTCGTTTAACAATGTGTCGATTGAGGTCCCCAAAATCCTCTCCTTTTTAGAGGGTCTGAAAAAATGCCGCTGAAGCACGGAAAAGCACGGAGTGTTCTGTGTTTTTCCATGATTCGGTGATTTAACTACGAGCAGAAATAATGAGCTCCGCTCAGCGAGCCACTTTTGTGCACGCAGTGAAATACCAGGGCTCAGGTGTTGACGGGGTTTCGAATCAATTGTCGTCTTCCGAGAAGATATCCTCAATCAGATGTCCGTATTTATCTTCGATAATTCGGCGTTTCACCTTCAATGTTGGTGTTAGCTCTCCTGTTTCCACGGTGAATTCACTTGGAATAAGCCTGAAATCCCTGATCTTCTCGTGAGACGCCAGATCTTTAGAAAATGTGCGAATCTCTTTTTTGAATAGATTTTTAATGGATTCATTCTCAATCAGCTCTTCCATGCTGTCGCAGGCAATCTGGTTCTCTTTGGCGTGTTTTTCAAGAGCTTCAAAATCGGGCACGATCAGTGCAGCCATATAGCTCTTCTTCTCTCCCACAACAACCAGCTGATCGATCCACTGGCTGGTTTTAAAGAGATCCTCAATCGGCCCCGGATAGATATTCTTTCCGCCGGCGTTTACTATCATATGTTTGATGCGATCCGTAATCTGCAGCCGCCCCTTTATAAACCTGCCCACATCTCCGGTATGAAGCCATCCGTCTTCATCAATCATCTCCCGGGTTGCCTCTTCATTCTTCCAGTATCCTTTCATGGTATTGGGGCCACGATTCAGTATTTCGCCGGGTTCTGAGGTAAGATCACTTGGATAATCTTCACCGCTTAATTGTGCAATAATCTTATTATCATCGAGGCGCTGAATACCCACCGTTACCCCGTTGATCACTTTGCCTACGGATCCCATCTCCTCTTCACCATAGCGGTTGCAAGTCATCACAGGTGAGGTTTCTGTTAGACCGTACCCTTCGAGTATATTGAGGCTGGCCGACATGAAAAAGGTTCCGATTTCTGCCGGCAGAGCAGCTCCGCCTGATACAAAAAACCGGATTCGCCCGCCGGTACGCAGCCTCAGCTTATCAAATACCAATTTATCAGCAAATGTTTTCTGAATGCTTACAAGGCCTCTCTCTCCCTGCCAGTGTCTTTTACCGATGCTGAGAGCCCAATCAAAAATTGCTTTCTGTATCGCCCCACCCTCCTTAACATTTTTCATCACAAGGCTATAGATTTTCTCAAACAGCCTGGGCACGCTCACCACAATTGTGGGATTCATCTCCTGCATGTTCTTGGCAACGGTATCTACACTCTCGGCAAAAAAGATCTCTGCCCCTCCGGCCATCATTGCATAGTAACCGCCGGTTCTTTCGAACGAGTGGCAAAGAGGGAGAAAAGAGAGGCACCGGTCTTGATCACTAATCGCAATTGCCTCGTGAGCCGCCTTTACATTACTTACAATGTTTCTGTGGGTAAGCATGGCCCCTTTCGGATTACCGGTTGTGCCTGATGTATAGATAAGAGTGGCAATATCTTCAGGTTTTACCGCCAGGGCCCGTTTTTTGAGGTCTTCTGCATGTTTTGATTCTGCCTTAAGCCCTCTTGCGCAAACGGTATCAAACAGAGTCACGTACTTTTCATCGAGATATTTCTGAACTTTGGGTTCATCGAAAGCAACCACGTGTTTCAGGTCGCGACAGTTCCCAAACACCTCTATTGCCTTTTTAAGCTGAATTCCTGTTGATACAAAAAAGAGTTTTGCCTCAGAATCTTTTAAGATAAACTCACACTGTTTGGGTGGCAATGTTGTATAGAGCGAAACATTGATGGCGCCAACCATCTGAATGGCCAGGTCTACAACAGCCCATTCGTATCGGTTCTCACTCAGAATGGCTACCCTATCATCCTTTTCAATGCCAAAATCGATCAGATAGCTGGCCAGGGCCGTTACATCTTCCTTTACCGCATCCCATGTGACGAATTTATATTTAGCGTCGGGATTTGGTTTAAATGCAAAGGCTGTTTTATCAGAATTTTCGTATTTTTTCGTAAGATTCTGGTAAAGATCAGTCAGAGTTTCAAAAGCGACTATCGCAGGCATAATTTTTTTTGTTTAATTATCTGGCAGACTGCAACTAAGATATAATTTTACCACAATTTTAATAGCTTTTTAAAGCGTTCACTAAAATCCGTTAATACCTTGTTATTACATAATTCGTTATTAAGTCTGTACGTTCATTCAATTTGTTCTAATTTTTGAGTAATTATGGCACACCCAGCACAGGAAGAGACCGTCCAATTGGTAAAGGAGATATTTAGCACGTACCTGAAGGAGAGGAATCAGCGTCAGACACCGGAGCGTTTTATGGTTCTGGAAGAGATTTACAGAGCGGAAGGCCATTTTGATGCCGACGATATCTTTTTCAACATGAAAAATGCCGGCACCCGCGTATCGAGAGCTACAGTGTATAACACTCTCGACCTGCTCATTGAATGTGGACTTGTTCAACGGCAGCAGTTTGGTAAAAACCAATACTATTATGAGCGTTCGTACGCCTACCAGCAGCACGACCATATGATCTGTAAAGAGTGTGGAGTAGTGATCGAGTTTTGTGATCCGCGTATTCTTGAAATTCAAACGCTTATGGAGAAGATTCACAATTTTAAGGTTGAAGCTCACTCTCTGCATCTGTTTGGAAGGTGTACCGACGTGAAATCCTGTGAAAAGAGGCAAGAGAGCGGAGACAAGATCAAATCCCTGAGTTCTGAGAAGTAAAGCCGAACCCAAGCGCTGATAGCGAGTTATCATACAGCCAGGGCAAACGTCCGGGCAAAACCACGAAAAAGAATCGGGGTTTGGTTCGCGAAGTCCTGCGCCAAAGAATCGCGGGATCAACCCCGCGCCGGATATGCAATCCATCCTTTTCCGGTGTACTTGCAGACGCCATATGATCATTCCCGTTACCCCTCGGGTAAATCACAACGTTGGTTCAGATCTCGTCTCGGGGTTCTTTGGCTTCGCCACCATACCCCGGGTTGCAACCCGGGGCTAATGATATTGAACACCTTCGGTGTTGGAGAATTCAAACTAGAATCAAAGAATAAATTCCCCACCCTTTATGGCTATCTATTTTGAGATACGGTGACCAATTCAACGGTTCTACGATTCTACAATTCTACAGTTCTACGACGAAGGCACGGGCAGTTCTGATCGTGACCACACAAAAGAAAAATTCCCACAACAGTAATAAGCACGCAACATTTCTACAGTTCGACGATTCTACAGTTCCACGATGCTACGGTTCTACGATTCTACGCCGAAGGTATCCCTCATCGAGGCGCCTTGAAAGTGTTCATGAAGTTCCGGGCACAAATTAAGAGTACACCTTCGTCTCACGAATAAATTTCCTCGCGGCCCAGCGGCTTCCCCACCAGCCCATGATCAGGGCCAAAAGTATAACCCCGCTAATCAGAAAGTACCATCGGCCAAAAGGCCAGGACAACACACCCAGCTGTGGCACAAAGGCCGGCATGATCCAGTCAAATAGAATTAATATTACCACAGAAGCTAAGCTGCCTGCGATAAACCCCTGGATAACCCCCTCCACCAGAAAGGGACGCCTGATAAAAGAATTTGTGGCACCAACCAGTTTCATGGCCCTTATCAGGTCGCGTTTTGCATAGATCGTTAAGCGAATCGTGTTGAATACCAAAATCATGGCCACAAACAGTACAAATAATCCGATGGCACTTCCGGTCAAAATCAGCACCTCTGTACGTGATTCAAGCATTTGTAGCAGCGCCTGATTATAGCGCACCTCATCAACGCCCCTATACGATGAGATATCCTGAACCATGGCGTCGATTTGAGAAATTTCTGAATCATCAGTAACCAGGATGCGAAACGAGGCCGGAAGAAAATTCAAATCTGCAAGAGCTTCACCTCCCAAACCAAAATCTTGCTGGAAGATTTTCGATGCGCTATCCCGTGAAATGTATGAAAGAGAGGCAACAATCTGTTGTTGCTGGATGCGCGACTCAATTTCACGGGTAGTTTGATCATCAATATTTTCAAGAAACACTTCTACTTCGACCTGTTGCCTCAACAGCTGCGACACTTCGTAAGCGTTATACCCAAAACGTGCCAAAACGCCCAATAAAAGAACGGCTACAAAAAGTGAAAAAATGGATGTAAATGCAGACAGCCTTGCACGGCTCAATCCGGCAAATCCTTCTTTTAAAACATATCCCAGGCTCATCTGTTTTCCTTGTTTAATTTGTGAATAATACGCGTAAACCAAATATAAATCTTCGCTCCGGCATGGGGTAACCGGTTGTTTCAAAGTAGCCCAGCTGGTTAACCCGGTCAAGTATATTTTCCCATTTCAGCAAAAGCATAAACCATCGAATTCGAGCCGACAAATCAAAGTCCAGCGTGTGGTATGAAGGGTTTATAAAATCATTTGTTCCATTCTGAGCTCCCGCTGTTTGAAATCGGTTCAGATTGGTTCCATGCTGCCAGCGGTTCAGCGGAGTCAGGAACTCAGCCGTCCTGAAAGGGTTGGGCGAAAAAACTCCTGAAAAACCAGCCGTAACAAACGTTGCCCGGTTAAAAAGATAATTCTTCCAGTACAGGTGCCCTTTAATCCAGGTTCGGTCGCCTGACGTATCCAGCAATCTGTTCACCTGATTTTGTGAATCTGAAAAATAACGCTTATACGTTGCCGATACCTCACCTTCAAAAATCCTTGAATCGAGAGACAGCCAGCCGGTTCCACTCACTTGCTCGTAGGGGTCAATGTTAACAAATGTGTTCTCTGAATTTACAAAAACAGCGTTTTCTGTCTTTCTATAATCGCCGCGGAATCCTATTGAGAGCAAACTCCCCAATCCGATTTGAGCTTTAGCACCGGCGGTCAGGGTCTCTTCATTTTGAAGGGATGAGTTTCCGCTGAACTCCTGCGATTGCCAGTAAACGGCCTGAATATCCGGGGCAGCAGATAATAGCCCTCCAAATAGAGAGAACTCTGTTCGAGTGCCCGGTGAAATCAGTAATCGGCCGGAGAACTCCGTTGTCGTTCTGGAATCGTCCCATACCTCCATTTTTGCATAGGCATTAATTTGGCTCCAGCTTGTAATGTGTTGAGTGAAATCCAGGTCAGCCCGGCCTCCAAGCCAGCCCGATTCGGTAATATTTCTTCCTGTCGCCTCACCCAGATAGAATGCTCGTCCGGTAGCTGTTAAGTGGGCCGATCCCAGCGAGAGGTGTTGACGCGCATACAGCTCTGCCTTATCAAATTGGGTGTCGAGCGTATCCGCTGCGTAGCTGAGCGACCATTTAGAACGCTGCAAATGAAGACCAAATTCTGTGCGGACATCTGCATATTTATCAGGCCTGTAGTGAGTCTGAAAATAGATATCGCTGGAGGTTTGGTTTGAGCGCGCATTGGGTCGATTTGGCTGTTCGACAAATCGGTTAAACGAGAACAATAACGGGTTTTGGACCACATACCCGAACGGCTCATCCCGATCCATTGCATTGTTGAGATAGGTACCCTTAAGCATCCACCTGTCGTTAAGCTGATTGTAGATCATCACAGCCGCCTGGCGGCCCTCTACATTCGACCTGTTATAGCCTCCGCCATCCCTGCGATCCCAAAATGAAAACTCTATATTAGTCTGCTGACGAATATTCTGTGTAAATACAAAATCGAGGCTCCGGTAATCAAACTTACCCTCATCGTAGTTCAGGTAGGTTCTGGGCTGAGTGAGGTAGTAATCGATGAGCCGCGTTTGAGCCCGGTATGCAGGTCCATAATCAGCCTCGCTGAATTCATGGATTTTTCTGATTGGCAATCGATTCCAGTTCACTGCCCCTGTTAAAGGATCGTTCAAAATCAATCCTTCCAGTTCAAGGTTAAAATGCCGTGTTTCATAGCCGTGCAGATCCATAGCATCCATCCTGCCAATGGTTCCCAACCGATAGGTAATGGCTCCTTTCTCCCGATAAAAACGATCGAACAGGTTCACCATATTCACCCATCTCAGGGTACTGTCGGTCTCTGCAACCTTCAGGCTCTCTGCAAAGCGATAGTTCCAAACCTGAATGGTGTCGAGCGCAACCTCTTCAGGCTCCTGCTCAATCTGAGTTGTATCGGGTGGCATTAATTCCGGAATGGTGTCCTGCGCTGTAGGATCAGGCAGAGTATCAGGAAATTGCGGAATCGGCATCTGCAGGGTGTCAGGGAATTGTGGAATCGGAATCTGCAGGGTATCTGCCGGTACCGGGGGTATCGTATCTCTCTCAGCCGGAGGAATGGTATCCTGCACAGAAAAGGTAAAAACCGTCCATATGGTTAATAGGTAGATCAAGAGTATTGCGGTTTCAGTTGATATGGAAATCCATCAATACCTTTAAGCTGACGCCGAATCGTTTCGAGCACCACCATTACCGTTCTCTCTTTGTTGATGAGCCGGTCGTTTGTAAGTACAGCCTTTAATGCAAAATGATTGCCGTTCATCCAGAAGCCCATCCATACCGTCCCAACCGGTTTTTCTTCCGTCCCGCCTGTTGGGCCCGCAATACCGGTTGTGGATACACCAATATCTGTTTCAAAATTTTCAGCAGCTGCTTTTGCCATCTGCAGCGCTACCGATTTACTAACGGCACCATACCCTTTCAATTCATTTTCTAAAACTCCAAGATGGCTTCTCTTAACCTGGTCTGCATAGGCAACAACACCCCCATGCAGGTAGCGGCTGCTGCCCGGAATATCTGTCAGGCTATTGGCAAGGTGGCCACCGGTGCAGCTTTCGGCAACGGCAATTGTTAAATTTCTTTCTGCCAACAACTCCCCCACAACTTCAGGCAGGGTCAGGTTCTTCCCTTCCCCGTAAATCAGGCCGCCTATCTTTTCATAGAGTGTTTCCCTGAGCTGCACCAATTTACCTTCAGCGGCTCTCTTTTCGCGGCCGCTGGAACTGATCCGTATAGTCACACCGGCTGCACTTGGCAGATATGCCACAGCTACTCCATTTTTCTCAAATTCATCAAGGTTACCTACCCGGTCACTCAGAGTACTTTCGGGCACACCGGCCGTTTTAAAATATTGAGTTGCCCAACTATCCAGCCCCGGAAAATGCTCCTCAACTTTGGGCTTTACCCGGTTTTCCATCAGGAATTTCATTTCATACGGCACCCCGGGGAGCATGGCTAAATAGTTTTTACCCTTACTCATCCACATGCCGGGTGCTGTTCCTTTGTTGTTAAATAGCACTTGTGCCCCAACGGGAATCAGCGCCTGATCGGCATTGGATTTACTGAATGTGAAATTCCTCTTTTCAAACAGTGACTTAATATGCATAAGCACACGTTCATCCTGCATCATCTCAACCCCAAACAGATCGGCTACAGCTTTCTTGGTGATGTCGTCGTGCGTAGGGCCCAGCCCACCTGTTACAATAGTTATAGCCGCTGTTTCCAAAGATTCATTAATTCGGTTTTGAATCAGCTTATAGCTGTCCGGTATTGTAAATACCTGCTCCACGTAAAAACCCAATTCGGTTAAGAACGTACCGATCCAGGAAGCATTTGTGTTAATAGTGTCTCCAATTAGCAATTCATTACCAATTGAGATGATATGTGCATTTTTCATACGGAAGGAAAATAGGGTATTGCTACAGATAATTGAAGAGTATTATTCAAGGATTACAAATCATTCAATTAAAAACCGTCATCCTGCAGATTTAGTTAGCCTCTTTTCAGTAAAAATGTCTTTGGTTTTTAAAACCGATTTTTATCCGACTCAACTTATCATTCAATTCATCAACGCATTCATCTCCACATCTATTATCAATATACGGCAGATGGTACATTCAGGTTCTCAACCAATTCCTGAAGATCAATATCCACAAGCTGGTTGAACATCAAATGATTTACCTGACTCACAAATACCTTTAAATTTAAAAACTGAAAACTCTGCTTTTTCACCTACCAATTAATACTTCAACGCTTTACCTTGTGGCGTGGAGAAATTACCCAACATACTTAGTGGCTTTAGAATGGCTATGGCGCCTATTTTTCTATTGCTCTTCATACAGGAAGACATTCTGCTTAGGGGAATAAGCCTTTTTGTTTTTCTTATTGCAGCACTAACCGACTATTTTGACGGTTATTATGCGCGTAAATACGAAATCGAAACTGATTTCGGAATTTTCCTGGATCCACTTGCCGATAAATTTCTCACCTTTGCCGGTTTTGTTTGCCTGCCCTTTTTGGATCCTTCTCAATTTCCGTGGTGGGCGGTTGCTCTCATCGTTCTGCGCGATATAACCATTACCGGGCTTCGAATCTATGCAAACCGCAAGGGAATCATCATGGAAACCCGCATCATGGCTAAAGCAAAAACAGCCATTCAGATGGGATTTCTCTATGTAGCCCTGCTGTTTGGATTTTTTATACTGTTTGATGGATGGCTTGGAGAAACTGTTCGCAATATATTTGATCTCAACATTTTCTTTTGGGCAATGATGGCTGTGGTTGCAATCACCGTCTACTCGGGTATTGAATATTTGGTGGTAAACAGGGATCTGTTTCAGAAAGGGCAAGATCGATGAATTTTATCAGTAAAGTACTCGGCTCATATTTTGGGCTGGGGTTTATTCCTTTTGCTCCCGGAACGTGGGGCAGCCTCGGCGCACTGTGTACCCTCTACTTTGTGATGATTGCATTCCCTTCGTATGGTGTGATTGTTTTTTTAATTACTGCCTGTGCGCTCTCTCTGTTAACGGCAGACTATTTCATCAAAAATTACGGAGATGATGCATCCCAGTTCGTAATGGATGAAGCCGCAGGACAGGCTGTGGTGTTTCTTTTTACCGGATTTGCCACAATCAACGGTGACCCATTATGGATTCTTCTGCTTGGTTTTATTCTATTCAGGGTATTTGATATCCTCAAGCCATTGGGAATTGACCGTTTGGAGAAAATCCCGGGAAAATTTGGTATATTGGCAGATGATCTTTTAGCAGGCATCTATGCTTTGGCGTGCCTGGAGCTAATAAAAGCGACCATAGATTTAATCTGACGCTAAGAGATAATAATACACGTATAAAAACAGTTTAAACCTAGAAGTTTACAGACGATAAAAAACAGGCTCTGTTTGCCTGTTTTCGAGAATGATACACTACCGATATGATTGATACGAAAGACAACTACATAATAATAGAGAAAGAATTTTCCCGCGAAATTGCCAAACAACTTCTCGAAATTAATGCTGTAGTATTACGGCCAAACAATCCATTTACCTGGTCTTCAGGTTGGAATTCGCCCATTTACTGCGATAACCGATTAACATTGCGATATCCTGCCATTCGGAAAAAAATCTATAGCCATATGGCAAAGTTCATCCAGAAGGAGTATCCGGATGTGGATGTAATTACAGGAACCGCAACTGCCGGAATTCCACACGCAGCCTGGGTAGCCGATTCACTTGATAAACCCCTTGCTTATGTTCGTGCAAAGGCTAAAGCGTACGGCCTGGGCAATCAGATTGAAGGTGGAGTAGATAAGGGCCAGTCTACCGTGGTTATAGAAGATCTTATCTCTACCGGCGGGTCAGCAGTATCCGTCATTGAAGCGCTTCAGTTTATTGGAGGAGATGTAAAGGGTGTGATCTGTATTTTTACATATGGATTTGCCAAAGCCAGTGAGAAGTTTGAACGGCTCGGCATCCCCGTTTACTGTTTAACCGACTATAAAACATTGATTGATGTAGCATTGAAAGAGGGCCATATTCAAAAAAGTGATATTGAGCTTCTGAATGCATGGAGAGAAAACCCCGAAGAATGGCCAAAATAGAACCCAGTAATGCATTGCGATTTGCCGCTGCAACCTCAGCTCTTACACTGACAACCAGCCGGAAACTGATTCGCAACTTCAGATATTACCGAAGTGATGCTCCCGGCTCAATCTCAAGCCGTGATCTGGCAAAACTGTGCCGTGATATTCGAAGAAATGCCTTCAGCCTCTATAATTTAATGGAGCACGATCCCGACTCTTCTCCCTTTTTTGTTTCTCTTGCCGGAGAGATTAACGACCAGCTTGAGGAGCTTCACAGAAAACTCCTCTTTTTTGATCCCGATCATATCAGTGACATTATCCCGTTAATCGATCGCCAAAGAACTTTTTGGAACAGGCTTACTGAAGAGGATTTTTATAACAGAGAGCTCCTGGGTTCTTTGGAAAATGAGATACCCAATACCCTTACAGAAATTGAGAATAAGATAACCCTGCTACCTGAAAAAGTATCCATATAGGTATAGCACTCTTTTGAGTTGTACCAATAGAATGCACAAAAATTTTTAAATGTTTGTTTAATTAAGCCCACCATGAATAAATACTTACTATTACTGCCTTTGTCACTTCTGGTATTTACAGGATGTATAAACAGCCCCGATACGCAACAGTATGATGATTCCGCTGATATCGCTTTTCTGGAAGAGTATGCGCAACGGGATAATGTTGAGATGACCGCCAGCGGCCTTATGTACAGGGTTATTGAAGAGGGACAGACCGATGAGGCAAGGCCGGAGCCTGATAATTATGTTTTTGTTAAATATGATGGTTCATCCGTTGATGGAAATACAAATTTCAATACAGGTGATGACTTAGATATACTGCTGCCCTCAGAACTTGTAAATTTTACAGGCCTGGCTGAAGCCGTTCAATTAATGAATCCAGGCGCTATTTACGAGGTAGTATTACCCTCAGATCTTGCAATAGGAGATGGAAGGGTATTTAAATTCGAATTTGAACTGGAGTCCTTTCTGACCGATCCGGACAACTTTTTAGATCAAAACCGGGAAAACGAAGATATCACCGTCACTGAAAGCGGATTGCAATACCGGGTTTTGGAAGAGGGTGATGGCGAGTCCCCCGTTGCAACCGATCAGGTTAGAGTAAACTACAAGGGAACATATGCAAACGGCTTTGTATTTGATCAATCGCGAGACAACCCCGCTCAGTTCGAGCTTGAAGAAGTGATATCCGGCTTTTCTGAAGGTTTACAGCTTATGAAGCCAGGCGCTAAATACGAGCTCTATTTACCTCCTTCCATCGGATATGGAAATAACCCACCACCACAATCTTCAATACTGCCGGGTGTAGTACTTGTTTTTGAAGTTGAACTGGTTGAAATTTTATAAGAATAGATACCTGACCCTGATGGTTACTTATCGGAGAGATTTCTTATCCTATATGAACAATTACGGAAATTTAGAGTTCAGCCATTTAACCAATAACAGGATCAGCTGAGGCAAAAAGAACATGCGCTTATCATTCATACTTCTTCTCATACTTATCGGTTTAATGATGGTTTCATGTGATGCTGAATCGATCACACAACCCGGAAATGCTGATAACGGGGATAAAGCCACCTCTATCAGCGTATTTGGCGGATCAAATATTGACGAAGGCCAATCCATCATTCATACTTCAGACGGTGGTTTTTTAATCACCGGTACAAGCTCTTCAAATGACGGAGATTTTTCAGGACTGAACCTCGGTAACCGTGATGTTTTTGCCCTGAAACTGAACAGCTCGGGAAACTTGCAATGGCTCAGAAATTTCGGCGGTAGCAACAGTGACTGGGCCATGGATGTAATAGAAGACAGTGGCGGGAATTTTGTAATGACCGGATATACCCGTTCAAATGACGGTGACTTTGCGGGATTAAACCGTGGCGAAAATGATATTTTTCTGATTAAAATTGCCCCCAATGGCAACCTGATATGGGCACGCACATATGGGGGTAGCGGCGAAGATCTCGGGTATGGACTCACTGAAGGGCCAAACGGAGGCTACATACTTACAGGGTCCACCCGCTCAACCGATCAGATCTTTTCTGGCCGATCCAGTACCAGTAAAGATGTTTTTGTACTATTTACCGACTTTAACGGGCAGCCCGCATGGATTGAAACATTTGGGGGAACCGGAAATGACGAGGGGCTCGATATTGTGATTGGCCAAAATAACAGGATTGTAGTAACCGGATCGTTCGAATCCTCCGATGGCAGCTTTTCGGGAGCACAACCGGGCGGCACCAGCTTTTTCACCATCGAAACCCAGCTCAACGGAAGTCTTATCGGGATAACCACATATGGAGGAGGCGGTTCCGATATTGGAAACAAAATTATAAGCACGCTTGACGGCGGTTATGCAATAGCGGGGCGCTCCGACTCAGACAGCGGGCATTTTTCCGGTCTGAATCGTGGCGGTCAAGACGCCTTTATTATGAAACTTGACTCGGGCCGTAATATCAATTGGATTAATACTTTTGGCGGAAGCGGATATGATGAAGCGCATTCACTGATTCAAACTCCGGGCGGTGATTACCTGATAGCCGGCGAATCCGGTTCAAATGATCAGAACCTGAAGGATCTGAATCGTGGCGGATTGGATGCCTTCATGATCCATGTAAATCCGGATGGCACATTCAAACGGGCAAAAACCTATGGGGGCAGTAATACAGAATCTGCAAAATCGTTTATCCAGTTGCCTAACGGAAACCTTGCCTTTACCGGCTGGACAGAATCGAGTGATGGCGATTTCAGCGGTGAACCCATCGATTCGAAAAGCATCTTTTTCTTCCTGACAGATCCCGATGGCAAAATTCAGTAGGTTATTTTATCCCTTTTCACCTCAGCTTTTCCACAGATGACTCCGATGATGACATCAGCACATATAATTTGTATCTTTTTCCACTCAATCGGATCCGAAAATGTTTGGGTCAAACACTAACATCAATTTCTCTTTTCCAATACCGGTGCCATGAGCGAAAAACGTTTTTATATTGAAACATACGGCTGTCAGATGAATTTTGCCGATTCAGAAGTAGTAAACTCCATTCTGATTGAAGATGGCATGACCCCTGTACAGACAGCTGAAGAGGCCGATGTTATCTTCGTAAACACCTGCTCCATTCGTGAAAATGCAGAAACCCGGGTGTGGAACAGGCTCAAGGAGTTTCGATCGCTCAAAAAAGAGAAAGATCATTTAACGGTGGGAGTTTTAGGCTGTATGGCGGAAAGAATCCGTGATCAGATTATCGACCAGGAAAAACTGGTGGATATTGTGGTTGGCCCTGACGCATACCGCGACATCCCCAACCTGCTCATGGAAGTAAACGATGGCCGCAAGGCCGTGAATGTGCTGCTCTCTCTCGAAGAGACCTACGCTGATATTACACCGGTTCGCACCAGCGGCAACGGTATCACCGCATTTGTTTCCATTATGCGGGGGTGTGACAATATGTGCTCGTTTTGCGTAGTACCCTTTACCCGCGGCCGAGAACGAAGCCGGCCGATGACTAGTATACTCAGGGAGATTCAGCAGCTGAGCGAGCAGGGCTACAGAGAGGTGACTCTTTTAGGCCAAAATGTAAACTCCTACAAATTCGAGGATATCGATTTTACCCGGTTGATGGACGAAGCCAGCAAGGTTGATCCTGAAATGCGGTTTCGATTTTCCTCCCCGCACCCGAAAGATTTTCCCGAGCCGTTGCTCCATCTTATTGCAGAACGGCCCAATCTATGCAACTATATTCATATACCGGCTCAGGCCGGAAGCGACACCATGCTGGAACGAATGCGACGGCCATACACCCGCGAGCAGTATCTGGCACTAACCGGCAGGATGCGTGAAATTATTCCCGGTGTTTCGCTTTCAACAGATATTATTGCCGGTTTCTGTGACGAAACGGAAGAGGAGCATCAAGCCACCATGTCTCTTATGAAAATTGTAGAGTACGATCTGGCCTATATGTTTGCCTACTCTGAGCGTGAGCGAACACTGGCCCATCGCAAATATGAAGACAACGTACCTGAAAAGGTTAAAAAAAGCCGGTTAACTGAGATTATTCAGCAGCAGATGTCCATTCAGGAAAAGAATAATAAACTGGAGATCGGGCAACGTCATGTAGTGTTGGCTGAGGGCAAGAGTAAAAGATCTGATCAGCAGCTATCCGGGCGGTCCGACACCAATAAGATGGTGGTTTTTGATCGCGAAGGATATAGTAAAGGAGAATATGTTGAGGTGGAGATCACCGATTGTACATCAGCTACCCTGATCGGTAAACCACTACGAAAGGTTTCCCTTCAGAACTATTACAGGAAAGATGCCGATGCCGTATTGGCTTAAAAAATAAAAGCCCCGCTTCCACGAGGCTTTTATAGCTTCTTATATTACGCCTGATTAAATGTGCTAAATCTTACTCCTCATCAAGGTTGATGGTGCCAAGGCCTGTAGTCACTCCGACCTCAACTTCCACACCATCAATTCTTGTAGCTGCATAGCCCTCTTCTCTCGGCTCTACGGATACGTCATAAATTCCCTCTTCCAGGCCAACCAGCAGAAACTCTCCGTTCAGCGTGTCGGCAAATGTGGTTGAAAGGGTGTCATCTCCTGCAATTGCATAGACTACGGCATTGGCATCAAATGGAGTAACCACACCGCCTATATTGCCTGTAATCGCTTCATTTGAAGCTCGAATTACCGGCTTCAACAAAAATCCCGGAAAAGGTGCATTCCCTGTTCTGACAATCGATCTTTTCGCATCAAAATCGAGCATTAATACATAACGTATACCATCACGTATCTCTGCATCAACGTTCAGTTTTACGCCGGTTTGAGCCCCACTGGGTACAAACAAGCCTGACTTTTTCCCGTCAATCACAACCGAGTTTTTATCCCGGCTCAGGATGAGCCGAATTTGACTGTAGAGTCCCTCTTCAAGCTCTACATCAGCAAGCACCTCAAAATTACCGTTGGTCAGCTCCAGAATGTTATACGATTGATTTGGCTCACTCACTACCTGCCAGCCATCTTCGCTGTCCATTCTGTTTACTTCTACGCGTTCAACAAAAATATTAACCTCTTCAAAATTGACAGGCGCGTCGTGAAGACGAACCTCAAGGGTACCCATGCCCGGTGAACTGTCTAACGAACATCCTGTTATAAATACAAATGTAAGAGCAATGATACCCGCCACAACATCTTTGATGCCTGATTTAATCTTTTTCTTCATCGTCTTTAAGCTTAGTTAGTTGATTTACCCACATAGGACGACCGGCAATTAAGAGGGTTACAAAACTTTAGATTAGCTTTTTCCAATTTATCGGGGCTTTTGTTACCGATCAGATGTCCCTACTACGGGACATATCATTAACGGTCTGTAACTGATGAGCAGAGAAGAGGTGCTGCCAGCCCGCTGGTTATGAGTCCTATGATGAGCATTGCGTCTATGGCGCGCGGACGGCCAGAGTGCCAGCGGCACGCCTGACATCATAACCCCACATTTTAATGTGGGGATTCGGGTGCGTGCCCCAAACCCGGAGAAAGTGCGGAAGCACGACACACGCATCTGAACCATCATAACAGGTTGGGATCTGCCTTGCTGATCCCTGCCCGGTGTCGTGCCTGAAGGCACTTTTACAGTTGATGATGTAATCAACCATGCCAATGGCATCCTATGGGACACAAATCGGCACAGAACCATCGATACTGGGTTGAATCAATTATCCCTGATCAAAAAGAAGCACAACAAAAAAAGCCCCGCTTCCACAGGGCCATTTTTATATGGGAAATTGAAAAAATGGATAAATCGAAGCACCCTTGAATTTCACCTTAGATTTCAACCATTCCGGGTATCCCCCTGTTCAGGCCGGGAATTATATTTCCCGGAGGTCCTCCGCCTATATCTCCGTTAAAAAGGTTGTTTAAAATTTGCGAAGCCGGCAGCCCCTCTTGAAGCTGCTGTGTAAAACCTATTGCTACTGCCTGGGCCGGAAGCTGACTTTTACGCTCTGCCATGCTCATTACACCGGGTAATTTTTGAAGTTCTGAGGCATTAAATCCACCCTCAAGAGCATTGAGCACCATACGCGCCGACTGTGTTGGTTCTTTAGCTGCAGTTGGCAGATCACTTAAAATATTGATTGCAGTAAAAATACCTGACGGGCTTGCGTGTGCCATTGCAGAACTTGCCGCAACCGATTCGAGTGTGCTTTCCAGTACATCCCTGTCAAAATTATTCATAAGGCCCTTGGATCCTGCTTTAATCATGTCGTTCCGAAAAGCGTCATGATCCATTCCATTCCCGGATCTGGCGAGCAGGCGGCCAATCTCAGGTCGATCAATCCAGGGATCTACTAATTGAGCAGCCTCTGCAGAATTTTCTGCTATTGAGTTTAATACCGATTGCATCTGCACTGAGGCAATTCTCTTGGATATACCTTCGAATGCTTTATCAAAAATCACTGCGTAAGGAAGATTTTGTTCGGCCATGATTATTGCAGGCTTGATAATAGCCATCAGATCAGCATTGCTAATGCCGTTTCTTTGAGCCCGGGTTTGAAGATTGTGAAGTTTTTCTTGTTCAATACCCACAGTTCTGGCGTGTTCCATCAGATCAAAAAGAGATCCCTCCTGTGCAATCGCGATAAAGGGATTTACTGAAATAAACAGAATCAGTAACAATCCCTTTAAGCTGATAATATGTTGTTTAGGAGATTTCATGGTTTTCATTTTTTTCACTGTAGATAAATATTCTTTCTTATGTTCATTGACCTTTAAATTCCAATTTCAACTATATGACGACCCTCTTAATTTTTGGTTACTTAAATTCAGGTTATATAGTTTTAATGAAAAACTTGAAGCATAAACTCAATGGTCGATATCAAGTCGATATGGCTATATGTTGATTTGTACCTGCTACTGTGTCATATGGCGTGATCTGTTTCACAAATAATTAAGAAAAGAAAACACTTACTAGGCGCAGGATGAAAACCTTTCAAGAGTCCGCCAGCCGGTGCATTTCCGGGGTCCTTGAAGCGTTTGGTTGTTTGCTCTTCTGTATTAAAAAAATCTGAGCGTTGGTGTTGCGAAGCAGTGCTTCGCGGTTACAGGTTGAACGTTTGTTGATTGTTGCCGGTTTATGAGCCTGAAAATGAAGAACTTTTAACGTGTAACGTTTAGGTTTGTTGATGCCGCAGTCATGTTATGCGACAAACCGGTCCCATAGGGATCATTGATCGGTAACTTGGGGTGGAAGCGATCAAGACAGAACCCGAGGCTTTGAATTCGGAAAAACACAAATCAGAATCGAAGGGTTGTGGCAAGGTTCAAGGGGCAAGGTTCACGGTACACGGTACACGGTGAAAAAGGTCGCACATCGGAAATCGGCTCATTTTTTGAACGCGTAAGCGCACCGAGCGTTAGC
>REDT01000264.1 GCA_007693295.1 Balneolaceae bacterium | reverse complement strand
AAAAATCATGTGATGAGTACAAACTTCATCTTTATTTACGGTACGCTGCTGAGTTCACTGAACCACCCCATGCACAATGTATTGGAAAAATATGCGGAGCTTGAGGGAGAAGGACACATACAGGCGAAATTGTATGATCTTGGACGATATCCCGGTGTGGTGATGTCGGGTAACCCGTCAGACAGGGTGAAAGGGGAGATTTACAAGATTTCTGATGGAGAAAAGCTGTTTTCTTTGTTGGACCGATATGAAGGGTGCAGTGATAATTTCCCGGAACCTCATCAGTATCTGCGCCGAGTGGTACAGGTTCAGGCTGATGATGGCACAATGATAGATGCGTGGGTATATCTGTACAATTGGGGCAGTGCCGGACATACATATATCGAATCGGGAGATTACCTGGAGTATGTAGAGAGAGGGGGGAGATAGATATTGAGCAGTTTTAAATCCGATCAGTTGATAAAAGGATTAGCTCCATGTTTAATAAACTCATCACTCAAACCGTGAGTTCAGGCGCTAAATTGATTAATTAGAAAGACTTCCACTCTATCTTCTTATCTTTAATAAAAAAGCACTGTAGGCACGATGTCAAATCCTCAGTCAGTACCTCAACAAAATCCCGGTCCCGGTGAAAACCGCCCCCATCGTATTCTCATTCGTGTGCTGTTGGTGCTTATGGCGATTGAATGGGTGCTGCTGCTGCTCGATCAGCTCTGGTTGTCACTCTTTCTTGTTACGCTGATTATTGCCACACTCTTTGCGCCTATCCTGTTTCGTAATAGGTTGCAGGTCGAAATACCTGCCGAATTTCACCTTATGGCCGTTATCTTCATTTTTGCTTCATTCTACCTGGGTGAGATTCAGGATTTCTACCTCCGATACTGGTGGTGGGATATCGTGCTTCATGCTACAGCCGGACTGCTGATGGGTATTCTTGGTTTCCTTCTTGTGTATGTGCTCAACGAGAGTAAAAGGGTGGATCTGCATATGACTCCCGGCTTTATTGCTTTTTTTGCCTTCACCTTTGCCGTAGCCATTGGTGCACTATGGGAGATTTTTGAATTCGGTATGGATCAGATCTTAGGTACCGTAATGCAAAAGCCTATGCTGGATGATCCCTCAGGCCTTACCGATACCATGTGGGACATGATCGTGAACGCCGTTGGAGCCTTAGTTATCAGCATTACCGGCTGGTGGTACCTAAAGCGAAACCAGAGTTTTTTCGTGAAGGATTGGATCAGAAAGTTTATCGAGAGAAATCCGGGGATGTTTAATCAGTAGAGCTCAGCTTATATATCTTACTTGAACCAAAAACTTTTAAAATCTTATCAAGAGATATCACTTTATGGATCTGGATCGTTACTTCTCAGAGAGAAACAGGAATCAATTTAACCGTATGAGTTTAAACCTGGTAAGCACAGTATGTGATTGCGATTGCTGATATTCTAAATTAGCAATCTTCCTTTTTAAGGTTGATAAGTGTAATATATACGATATGAAAATTTACAAAATTTTCTTAAATTATTACATGTCAGTGAATTACATATTTAATTGATAATAATTATAGATTCAGGCTATGTTGATAACTCAAATCAGAGATCTTTAATTATTAATTTATTTTAATTCCCCTGTTAGAGGTTTACCTGTACTATTAAGCTGTTCAGGAGAGTTGGTTTTTCGGAGCAAATTATTCATACACAACCCATGCTATTTAGAGGTTACATTTTATCGTTTCCATTTGCATTGCTCATCGTTCTGATGGTAGTCTCATGTGATTACAGATCAGATAATGACGATACAGCTGAATACTCCTCATTTAATGGTACTTCAGAACAGATAGAGCAATCAGCAGCTATGAGAGGGCCAAAACCGGTTTCCGACCAGATGCCTAATCACACGTATCTCAATACAGTTGACTGGGAGCTTCGTCAGCCGCTCGATTTATCGATGGCTACCGTTACCACAACTGCAAAATCAACCTCAGATGAGGTTCATTTCAGATACTTTTGTGATGGATTTGTATCTGAGTCAACAGTGACTCCTAAAAATGAAGAGGTTAAGCACACTGTTAACATGATATGTGATGATGTATTGACGGTTGAAGTGATTGCAACCGGATCGAGTGATACTATAGAGTATGTCTTCGAAATTGATATCGCCTTTCTAAACAGTCTTGGCGGTTAATCACTTCCCTGCAAAAAATCTGCTCTTATTTATACCCCTTATTGATCTTCTCTCTTAAACTCTTTTTCGTCTCATCATCCGCAAATGCATGCTCAGCTGCTTGTAGATTGCACCTTCTGAAATGCTCAATGGTCCAGTCAAACTCTGACTGAAGCAGCTCATATTCACTGCTCAGCGTAACCCTGGTAACCGTTCGGGAGTCTGTATTGATACTAACCGATATCCCGGAGTTGTAAATTGTGTCGATATTGTGATCTGCAATGGTATCAAACACATTGGTTTGAATGTTACTGGTTGGGCAAACCTCAAGGTGAATCCTATCCCGTTTTATACGCTCCGCCACTTCAGGATCTTCAAGGCTGCGAACGCCGTGGCCAATACGGGTGGGATTTAAATGATCCAGAATTTCAATCACGCTTTCAGCCCCGCGCGCCTCACCACCGTGCGCCGTTAAATTAAGCCTTCTTTCTCGTGCATAATCAAAAGCCTTAATATGATTATTAATCGATAGTACTTCATTTGCAGCAATATCGAACCCACAGATATGCCGGTCATAAAACTCCTCTACCAGTTTTACAGTCTCCATACTCTGCTCTTGCGTGTAATGTCGCAGTGTGCAAAGAATTATTCCCGCCTGAACTCCGGTGGTTTTCATGGCTTCATCTGCTGCGTCGTTTACAATCTGAACTACATCACTGGGTTTGAGTCCGTTATTTAGATGCTGAAGAGGGGCAAACCGGATTTCGGCATAGATCACATTATCACTCCGGAGCTGTTCAAACAGGTCAAAAGTTACCAGGCGAAGATCCTCTTTGGTTTGCATCAGCGCAATGCTTCGCAGCGGCCGGGTAAGATAGTCGGCCAGGTTCAAACATTTATCAGGTGCAATAAACTCCGTTTCAAACTCCTGCCGGGATATCCCGGGATCTATTTTGGAAACCACGCCATAGCTTAATGAGCAGTCGAGGTGCAGGTGAAGTTCAATTTTTGGGAGCTTTTGAAAATTCATGAATGCTATTGTTTACAGATAATTATTTCTGTTGAAAAGGTATCAAAATATCATGAGTTGAACATCACTTATCGAAACATATGTTTTCCGGTTCGGTAATCAGTTGTGTTTTAATGAGGGTGACTTTGAAAGGAATTAAAACCTTGAACGATATGGCCCATAAAACTCTCAAAAGAATGTATCCCTCAAAAAAAATTATCCTCATCTTCGTATTAACCAGGAAATTTATACGCACACATTTCTCCTGATAAACAAATAGAATTGCATTAATCTATTGTCCCTCAACAGTTAACACAAATTTATATTATGTTTCAATCCTCTTAAGTCATCTGTAGAGCTTAAAAAATCCAAGAATCTTGACTTTGTGCAAACATGGTTTAGCTTAGAAGGAGGAATAAATCGGAATTGTAAAGGGATTGCATTTAAAACTATTCTGATTTATAAATCTTAACCAAATCGTATCGCGAATGAAGAAGTTAATTTTAATTCTGCCTGCACTCATGCTATTCATGTTTGCCTGTGATCAGAGCTCACAGGTAATGGATCCGAACCAGGAGCAGGAAGCTATCATCGACGCCCGATCAATCACAAGTGATGCCGCTCACGGAAAGATACCGGGCAGTTTTATTGTAACACTTAAACCGGGCAATAATCCGGCTTCGGTTGCTGCAGAGTTTGATATTGAACCAACATTTGAGTACAAAAATGTGATGCTTGGATTTGCGGGCAAGATCTCAGATGCAGCACGGGATGGATTACTCAGGGATAGCCGGGTTGTGCGTGTTGAACGCGACGGTGTTGTTACTACAGCATCTACCGTACAGGAAAATGCTACCTGGGGTCTCGACAGGATAGATCAAAGAGAGCTGCCGCTTGACGGTAACTATGTTTACACCTCTGATGGATCAGGAGTTGATGCTTATATTCTGGACACCGGAATCCGATATAGCCACAATGAATTTCAGGGGCGCGTAAGTACATCTAAATTTTTTGATGCATTTGGCGGTGATGGAGATGACTGTAATGGTCATGGAACCCACGTAGCGGGTACCGTTGGTGGAGCTGTATATGGTGTAGCCAAAGATGTAAACCTTATAGCTGTCCGGGTTCTCGATTGTAATGGTTCCGGATCGTTTAGCGGCGTGATTGCCGGTATGGATTGGGTGGCTGATAATGCATCCGGGCCATCCGTAGCAAATATGTCGCTTGTTGGCGGAAGCAGTCAATCTGTTGACGATGCCGCAGGCAGAATGTTTGACGCCGGAGTTCCTCTTGTTGTAGCTGCCGGAAATGGTAACAGAGGTGGAAGAGGGCAAGACGCATGCGGTTATTCTCCTGCCGGTGCTTCTAAGGCTTATACTGTAGGTGCAACTTCATCAAATGACAGCAAAACCGGCTTCTCCAATTTTGGGGATTGTGTGGATATGTTTGCACCGGGTTTAAGTATTACAGCAGCCTGGCACACCAGTAACACTGCTATAAATACAATAAGCGGAACCAGTATGGCTGCTCCGCATGTTGCAGGAGTTGCTGCTCTCTATCTGCAAAACAATCCGACTGCAAGCAGTCAGGATGTCTACAGTGCAATTACCGAGTATAGCACTAAGAACGTTGTAACCAACTCAAGTACTTCAAACAACCACATGGTTTACAGTTTACTGGATGGTAGTGATGATGGGTCCGGTGGAGGTAATGGTGATGATGGTTCCGGCGGAGATGACGGTGACGATGGCGAAGGCGATGGTGATAATGGAGATGACGGTGACGATGGTGATGACGGAGAAGTTGGAGACAACTCGCCTGTTATTGATAACTTCACTGCGAGCGCCCGAACATCAGGACCTTGGTTAAGAGCTGAAATGAGCTGGACAGTATCTGACGAAGATGGCGATCTTGATACCGTGCTTTTAGAGATGCTTGATGGAACCTCCGTAGTTGACTCAGTAACCATTAACGTAAGCGGAAGCAGCGCTTCCGGTGACACAGAGTTACGAACGCGGGGCAGTGCCGATTCAGTAAGACTGACAGTTACAGATGAAGCCGGAAACTCAACGACTGCTAGCGAGGGAATTTAACTTTAGTTATGTAGTTCTTATTCGCACTTAAATTTAAAGGCCACCTGACAAAAGTCGGGTGGCTTTTTTTATCCGGTTCTCATCCGGCATCATGGATACCTTACAACGCTTACTACTCTGAAACTGCCTTAAATCGAATCGCTTGTCCGCCACCGGGTGAAAGTGTCAGTGTAAAACGGTCGCCTTTCTTAACAGTTAACTCTGCAGTCTCAAATCCATAGGGATTGGTTTCCCAATGGGCATCATCGGTGTCTCTGTAAATTTCGGCAATGTATTCAAGGCCTTCTTCAAGAAAGTGAAGATCGATCACGAAACTTCTGGGTTCTTCATCTGTAATACTGCCCAGGTACCAGTCATCGCTGTTGATGTCTTTTCGCACTATTGTTACGTACTGCCCAACATCGGCATTGAGCACTTGGGTATCGTACCAGTCGACAGGTACGTCTTTAATGAATCGCAAGGGTTCAGGGTACTTCTCATAATTCTCCGGCAGATCAGCAGCCATGTGAAGCGGGCTATAGATCACTACGTAGAGAGCCAGCTCCTTGGCAAGGGTATGATTCACTCGGTTATCGGGCCTATACTCATCAAATAACAAGTCCACAATTCCCGGCGTGTAGTCGAATGGACCGGCTAAATTACGGGTAAAGGGGAGGTAGAGAACATGGTTGGGTGGATTTCCCTGATCCTCACCCCAGGCGTTATACTCCTGTCCACGGGCCACCTCCCGGGTCATTAAATTTGGCCAGGTTCGCCGCAGTCCGGTATCCTTCACACCTTCATGTACATTCAGCATAATCTTATACTCTGCAGCGAGTTCTACGATCTGCTGGTGGTGTCGCACCATATGCTGCCCATGATGCCACTCATAGTTTCTGTAGCCCTCTTCATCTGTCCAAAAGATCTCCTGTCCATGGCCAACATAACCTGTTTTTACCGCCCGTATTCCCAGTTCATTGTAGAGTTTGAATCCATCTTCAACCTGGGCCTCATAGTGTTCGATGGTAGCAGAGTTCTCGTGATGCCCCATTAGCCTTACCCCACTATCCAGGGCATATTGAGCCATAGCTTCCAGGTCAAAATCTTCCATCGGTTCGGTAAAACTGAAAACGGCACCGCTCTCGTACCAGTTCTCATCCCATCCTACATTCCATCCCTCAACCAGTACGTGGTCAAAACCATGCTCGGCCGCAAAGTCGATATACCTTTTGGTGTTCTCTGTGGTAGCCCCGTGATTTGGCCCGGGTCCCCAGGTTGATTTATCCAGGTGCATCTCCCACCATATTCCCACATATTTTGCAGGCTTGATCCAGGAAGTATCCTCCAGCTTGTTGGGTTCATTCAGGTTCAGAATCAGGTAGGAGGTGATCAGATCACCGGGATTATCTGCAATCTGAATGGTACGCCAGGGCGTTACCGTTGGTGCAGAGGTTCGCACACGAATCCCGTCATGCCAGGGCATTAGATTAGCTTTCAGAGAGTAACCTTCAGTTCGCTCAAGAGTCATGGTTGAATAGTCGACCAGAGCAGCTTCATGAATACTGAGGTAAAGGCCATTTTCTGTTCTCATTGTAAACGGCGTATGTACCGTGTCAGCTTTGGATAGAGGAGTCTCTTCGGTGAGGTATTCAAACCGGTTCCACTGGTATGCCCCTATCCACCAGGTAGTATGATCTCCGGTCAGATTAAATTCGGTCAATTCATCCAGAATATTAAACTCTTTCAGATTCTCTTGTTCAGGAAACTCGTACCGGAAACCAATACCGTCATCAAATACTCTGAATATAATTGAAAGCTCTCTCTCTAATTCGCCGGTTTCACGCAGGTCAATTTTCAGTTCGTTAAAATGATTGCGAATGTGTTTCTTTTCTCCCCAGATTTGAGTCCAGGTCTCATCAAACGTCCTGGTTTCTATAGAAATCAGCGCAAACGGCCCTGACAAATCAGGTGCACCCTGCAGTTCAAAACCCAGCAGTGATGGATTGAGAATGGGCTGTCCGTCTCTTTCCACGGAATATTGAGGATAGCCGTCCGGAATTTCAAAAGTGACAGTATGTATACCGGAAGGTGAATCAACGGTACGGCTCTGATTCATTTCAAATGTTGTATTTAAAAAAAGAATGGATAGAAGAAGTGAAAGCAGGTTCATGAGTTCTCCATTTGAATTATTACCAATTATTACAAATTGCTCCATCAATATGAATGGCGTATGAATTCAAATGCGATACTAAAATTCCAACCCGCCTGTAATGAATCTTTCTATCCCGATTTCACGTATTGATTTTATAAATTTCATTGTGCAATTAAACCAAAAATTGGCTATCTACACAATTAATATAAACCTATTCGATATAGCTATGGATGCGGAAACTCTTACCTGGCTTTTTTTTGCCGGAGGTATAACCCTGATGATCCTGGAGACCATTCTGCCGGGCGGAGTGGCGCTTTTTTTGGGGATTAGCGGGGTAGGAGTGGGGATACTCCGGTTTCTTGGATTTTTATCCGATCCGGTTACAGCTACTGCAGTTTGGCTGCTTTCATCCATCGGTTTAACGATTGCAATCAGGCCAATTATCAAAAAGTACTTTAAGCCGGAAACCTTTTTCAAATATGCCGACGAAGACTACGAGGCGATGGATCAGGTTGTAGAGGTTATACAGGAGATTAATGATAAGGACAACAGTGGCAGAATCCGGTTTGACGGGGTTTCCTGGAATGCACGGAGTACAGAAGGCCGGGTAGGGCCGGGAAAAAAAGTGGTAATACGCTACAGAGAGAATACCACATGGATCGTGGAACCTCTTGAAGGATTTGATCCAAATATTGAAAAAACCAAAACACCAGAAAGAAACTAACCATGTGGACATTTTTATTTATTACGATTGTATTCCTCTATGTTATCTTTACGCGGCTTTTCATCATCGTTGAGATGCGTGAGGAAGTTATACAGGAGAGGCTTGGAAAGTACAAGAAGACGCTGAAACCGGGTTTTCATTTTATGATCCCATTCATCGACAGGGCCGCTTATCACCAGGAGATGCGTGAACAGGTGATTGACGTTCCCAGCCAAACCTGTATTACCAAAGATAATATTGAGGTAGCAGTTGACGGTATCGCTTATCTGAAGGTGATGGACTCTCACAAAGCCAGTTATGGGATATCTGATTACAGAGCTGCTGCGATCAATCTGGCCCAGACAACTATGAGAAGCGAAATCGGGAAAATCACTCTGGATGACACCTTTTCCGAAAGGGAGATGATGAATGAGAATATTGTAAATGAGATCGACAAGGCAGCAGATCCCTGGGGGGTTAAGGTGCTTAGATATGAGATCCGAAATATTCGTCCGTCAAATGAGATTGTCGACACCATGGAAAAACAGATGGAAGCCGAGCGCGAGAAGCGGGCAGATATTACAAACTCTGAAGGTTACAGAGAGGCGAAAATCAATGAATCGAAAGGTGAGCAGCAGAGCCAGGTATTGATCTCTGAAGCACAGCGTCAGCGCCGCATTAATGAAGCGAGAGGACGTGCAAAAGAGATTGAACTCAGGGCAACGGCTACCGCCAACGGCATCCGAAGAATTGCCATGGCTATTGAAAAGCCGGGGGGGGATATTGCCGTAAAAACCAAGCTGGTAGAGCAGTATATCGACCAATTTGGGAAAATAATCAGCAGCTCTAACGTCTCAGTACTTCCTGTAGAAACGGCTAACCTGAAAACGTTCTTCGAAGGTGTATCAAAAATGAGTGATCACACCGGGGCCAATGCCACAAATAAACAACCCGCCAGACAAAAAGGAGAATAACCATGGAAGCAATAAACACAATAAGCCAGTTTCTTCTTGCACTTTTTGCCATTTACCTAACATTTAAGTTCCTTCAATCCCTGAGGCTGGTACCCAACCAGTATGCGCACATTGTTGAACGATTGGGAAACTATCACAAGACGCTTGGGCCGGGTTTTCATGCTCTGATTCCTTTTATCGATAAAGTAGTTTATAAGCAGGATTTGAGGGAAGAGACCATTGAAGTGGAGCCGCAGGAGTGTTTCACTAAAGATAACGTTAAGGTTGAAGTAGACGGGGTTCTCTACCTAAGCGTGATGGACCCTGTTAACGCAAGCTATGGCGTGACGGATTACCGGTATGCAGCCGTGCAGCTGGCCCAAACCACAACCCGGTCGGTTATCGGCCAAATGGACCTGGATGAAACGTTTGAGGAGCGAGCAAAAATGAGTAAAGAAGTTGTTTCGGTTCTCAGTGAAATTGAGCGGCTTTGGGGAATTAAGGTGCACCGTTATGAAATTAAAAATATCCACACGCCGAGAACGGTTCAAAAGGCAATGGAGCGTCAGATGACTGCCGAGCGTGAGCGGCGTGCAGTTATTGCCAGATCGGAAGGTGTTAGAGATTCCAATGTAAATGATGCTCAGGGCCGGCGAGCCGAAATGGTAAACCTCTCGGAGGCAGAGATGCAGAGACGAATTAACGAGGCGGAGGGGTGGGCCAATGAGATTGAGGCCATTGCCGAAGCTACCGCCGTTTCCATTGAGCAGGTTGCGGATGCACTATCTCAGCCAAACGGCACCGAAGCAATGCAGCTGCAGCTTAAAGAGAGGTACCTGGGCGTATTATCCGGATTAGGCAGAGAAAATAACCAGGTCATTCTGCCGAAAGATCTCTCTAATTTTGATGCTGTTATGGATGGTTTATCCCTGTCGGGTTTGAATGAGATTTCAAAAAAGAAGTAAATCATGAAGAATCGGCTGTATTCAGAAGAAGAGATTTCGCTTTTGATAAAGCGTGCCGTGGAACTGGAAGCCGAACGATCTGTTTTAAGAGAGAAGAGTTCAAGGCAGGGACTCTCTTTGTCTGAATTGGAGAAAATAGCCGCCGAATCTGGTATTGATCCCGAATTGATTCAGCGCGCTGCAGAAGAATTTGAAAAGGGAACAGCAATCCCTGAATTGGACAAAAGAGAGGCGGCATCGGTTAAGAAAGATGAGATCGTATGTGAACGTTGGATAAATGTTGATCCCAATGTTACACTGCTCGATGATATGGTAACCGAGCTCAATCACCGTTATGGCACTTCAGATAAAGATGTGAACTGGTGGGATCAGTTCTGGGACGACTATAAAGGAAAGGCTAAAGTAAGAAAAACATCAACAAGCCTGGAATGGCACTACACAGATGAGTGGGGATATTATTCCACCCGTGTACTGTTTCAAAACAGGGGTGGTAAATTTCGAATTCGTGTAAGCAAACGGCAATTATGGGATATGGAATGGAGTAGCGAAAATGACTATGCCTGGACTCTTCTGCTAACTCTGCCTCTTTTTGCTGTTATAGGCGGCACATTAAGCTTTAGTTTGCTTGAGACGGCCTGGCCTGGAATAGCAGGCGGTGCAATAATCTCTTTCGTGTCCTATCCAATTATTAAATACTTTAGTAACAGATCCCTAAATAAACACAAGGCACAGGTAACAGATACAGCAAATGACCTTGCTGAATTGGCACTTCAACTATCAAATGAGGACATAGGAGTTTATAAACAAACGAAACGAACTGATAAACAAGAACGTGAATCGATCCCGATAGAGATAACCGATCATGATGAGAATGAAAATCCCGGTGGCGGTCGTCTTCGAAACAGTTTAAGAGAAACAAGATAAACAATACCTGAAGGATCATATAGTTTAGAACACTGGTAAAACTTTTTGACAGGATAAGGTTGCATTTTATAATACTATGAGATAGTTTCTCTGCGCAATGATGAAAACAAACGTACATACAAACTGGTGGTGGCCCGGACCAACATATTTGGCAGTGGAATCACTATGATGTAAATACGTTTACAAAAAGTTTCTTAAACCCGCTGCAGTTTTCTGGAGTGGGTTTTTTTATTTTAAGAAGATATGACATTCGATAATTTTAAGGAGCTGGCTCAAACCTATACGGCAATTCCCGTTTCGCGGAGAATGCTGGCGGATATACTCACGCCGGTATCGCTGTTTCTTTCCATTCGTGAAGGTGCACTCAACCCGTTTTTACTGGAATCGGTAGAGGGGGGGGAACATCTGGCCAGGTACTCATTTCTGGGTTGTAATCCCTATCAAGTATTGAGGTTTGACGGGGAAACCAGCACGCTGGCTGCACAGGGCAAATCAACAATAACCCTTGACGAGGGCTATTTTGAGGCTCTGAATCGACTCACCACAATCCACTCGGAGCCAAAACTTCCGGAACTACCGCGCCTGACGGGCGGGGCTGTGGGATTTTCATCCTACGATACGGTTCGTCAGGTTGAGCACCTTCCAAATGTACCTGATGATGACCTTTCACTTCCCGAAGCGATCTGGTGTTTTTACGATGAAGTGTTTGCTTTCGATCACGTAAAACAACAAATCGTACTGATGAAGACGGTTTTTGTGGATGAATCTTCTGATCTGAAAAGATTATACGATGAGGCAATTCTTTCTCTCGACCGTATGGAAGCTTCCGCTGGTAAACAGGTCATTAAAACCGGTTCCTTTCAGCTGGATGCAGATGAGCTGTCGAGCAATATTGAAGAAGACAGATTTCATGAGATGGTAAAGCGCTCTAAAGAGTATATCTATGAAGGAGATATCTTCCAGGTTGTCGTCTCACAGAGGTTCGAAGTACCGTTTGAAGGTGATAAATTTACCCTCTATCGTGCACTGCGCATGGTGAATCCATCTCCATATCTCTTCTTTCTCGACTTTGATAATTTTGCCCTGGTTGGTTCATCCCCCGAAGTACTGGTTCGGGTAACCGGCGAGGAGGTTAGGCTTTTACCGATTGCGGGTACGCGTAAACGCGGCAGCTCTCATGAGGAGGATTTGGCTCTTGAAGAGGATCTTAAAAATGACCCCAAAGAGATTGCCGAACACATAATGCTGGTAGATTTAGGCCGTAATGACCTTTCAAGAGTTTGCAAATCGGGCTCGGTGCACTTGGAGCGTAATCAATCCATCGAGCGTTTTTCGCACGTGATGCACATTGTATCGGATGTGGTTGGAAAGATATCTCCCGGAAGAACATCGGTTGACGCCTTGATGCAGTGCTTCCCGGCAGGAACGGTAAGCGGTGCGCCAAAAATACGCGCCATGGAAATTATTGACGAGCTAGAACCGACGAAACGGGGACCTTATGCAGGAGCCGTTGGCTATTTCGATTTTTCCGGCAATATGGATACCTGTATTGCCATTCGAACCATGGTGGTAGCCGGGAACTCGGTCTATATTCAGGCCGGTGCCGGCATTGTGGCCGACAGTGATCCGGCCAAAGAGTACGAAGAAACCAAAAACAAAGCCGGAGCTCTCGTAGAAGCGCTGAGTGTGGCTCTGGATATTTAATTATAGCTTTAAAATATAAAATTAAAAGTTCCCCTCCTTCATAAGGAGGGGACAGGGGTGGTTGAATCAGGCTTCAAAACTAATTTGAACCACCCCTAAATCCCCTCCTTAAAAAGGAGGGGACTTTTGATTCGAAGCCTTTATAAATTTATAAATCGTGAAAATGACCAAACAAAAAACCATCCTGTCCGGAATCCAGCCATCGGGTAAACTTCACATTGGAAATTACTTCGGTGCCATGCGTCAGCATATTCGGATGCAGGAGGAGGGAGATGCATTTTATTTCCTGGCAAATTATCACTCCTTAACATCCGTAAGTGATGGCGGGCTGCTTAAAGAGTATACAACCGATGTAGTTCTGGATTATCTGGCCCTGGGCCTTGATCCTGAAAAATGCACGTTCTTTGCCCAGTCGGATGTTCCACAAACTACAGAGCTGGCCTGGATACTAGGTTGTCTGACCCCGGTTTCACTGATGGAAAAGGGAGTTGCCTATAAGGATAAAGTGGCCAATGGCCTCAGTCCAAATATCGGGCTGTTTACCTATCCTGTACTTCAGGCTGCTGATATCCTGATCTACCACTCCGACCTGGTACCCGTGGGGGAAGATCAAAAACAGAATATTGAAATTGCGCGAGACCTGGCAGGCAAGCTGAATCGGGCATGCGATAAAGAGCTTTTAAAGATTCCTGAAGACTACATTTTGAAAAGCGTGGCAACCGTGCCGGGTATTGATGGAAGAAAAATGAGTAAATCGTACGGAAATACCATTAACATTTTTGCTGAAGGAAAAGCGTTGAAGAAGCGGGTGATGTCCATTCAAACCGACTCCAAAGCACTGGAAGACGCGAAAGATCCGCATACGTGCAATGTATTTGCCCTGATTAAACTCTTTGCCGACGAGCCGAAGCGGCAAGAGATCGCTGATCAGTACAGGGCGGGAGGTTATGGTTACGGACACGCCAAAAAGGAATTACTCGATCTTATTTTAGGTTATTTTGCTGAAGCACGCGAAAGAAGAAAGGAACTCGAAAAGAATATGGACTATGTTCGCGATGTCCTCCGAAATGGCGGGAAAAAAGCCCGTAAGCGCGCAGAAACCGTAATGGAACCCATTCGCGAAGCAACAGGATTGTTTAGGAGCTTTGATTATTGAGTATCAAGTAGCGAGTATTGAGTATTTTGATACTCGCTACTCGGAATTTATTCGTCAGATTCGATTTTTTTGATAAACGTGTATAACATTTTTTGAATCTCAATCAATGAACTGATGAGTAACTCAAAATCGTGTTCATTTAAATATGATAAATTTGGATTGACTTAACAGTATGAACCCGAAAACTGAAATTCCTTACAAAAAAAATCTAAATACTCACTATTGATACTCAATACTAAATGATTCTAATCATCGACAATTACGACTCTTTCACCTACAACCTTGTCCACATTGTGGCATCTGTCACAGATCAATACAGGGTAGTGAGAAATGATGCCATAACCGTGGAGGAGATACGGGAAATGAATCCGGATAAGATTCTCATTTCACCGGGTCCGGGCCGGCCGGAAGATGCCGGAATAACTGAACGTGTGATTCGTGAACTTGGACCGGATATACCGGTGCTGGGTGTTTGCTTAGGCCATCAGGCGATTGGACAGGTATTTGGCGCTAAAGTGGTACATGCCCCGAGCCTGATGCATGGAAAAACATCGGATATCTATCACGATGGAAAGTCTGTTTTTAAAGACGTGGCCGATGGGTTTGTAGCAACCCGCTACCACTCTCTTGCCTTGCAGCCGGACAGTATACCGGAGGACGAACTGGAGATTTCAGCACAAACCAAAGACGGCGTTATTATGGGTGTTCGTCATCGAAAATTCCCGATTGAAGGCATACAGTTTCATCCCGAAAGTATACTCACCGTCGAAGGGCCGAGGATTGTAAAGAACTGGCTGAACCTTCCGAGACTGGCGGTTGAGATTCGGTGATTGGAGACTTAAAAATGATCTATCATATTACCCGGCAGATTTATAAAGAAACGTTGAAGAATAAGATTCGGCAGACTATAAAATAAGAACAAATTACTGTGGCAAAAAAATTTACTGAATACTTAGAGATAATTTCTATAGGTGAAGACCTTTCTGAAGATGATGCATCTTTGGCAATGAAGATGATTTTAAACGGCTCAGTTTCGGGCGAGGAGGTGGCCGCTCTTTTGATGGGCATGCGCACCAAAGGTGAGACCACCACAGAGCTGACCGGTTTTGTAAAGGAGATGAGAAATGCTGCCATCAAAGTGGAAGTGGATATTAAGAATGCCGTTGATCTTTGCGGCACGGGGGGCGATAAATCCGGAACATTTAATATATCAACAGCGGCTATGTTTGTTGTGGCAGGTGCAGGTGTTCCCGTTTTAAAGCATGGTAACCGTTCCGTTTCCAGCAAAAGCGGAAGTTATGACGTGTTGGAGAAGCTTGGAGCAGCGCCAAATTTGAATAAATCGCAGGTGGAATCTCTTTATAATGAGACCGGTATGGCGTTTATGTTCGCACCCAATTTTCACCCGGCACTGAAGTATGTAATGCCTGCACGCCGTGCACTGAAAATGAGAACCTTTTTCAATATGCTGGGTCCGTTACTAAATCCGGCCACTGTTGAAAATCAGGTTATCGGTGTGTTCAGCAAGGAAGCAGCAGGGCAGATGATACAGATACTTGCCAACCTTCAAACGGTGAGTGCATTTACCCTTAGTGCTCACGACGGCCTTGATGAAGTAAGCCTGACATCTCAGACTGAAATATTTGAGCTGCAGTCTCACCTATCCAGGGGCGCAATCACCTTTGATCCGAAATCGCTGGGATACGGCTGGGTTCAGCCCGAGGAGCTGCTGGGTGGGGATGCTGCGGTAAATGCTAAAATTATTCAGAGCATTATGGTTGGTGATTCAACCGAAGCCCAGCGCAATATTGTGGAGATGAATGCTGCATTTGCAATTAGAGCGGCCCATATGGCCGATTCATTGGAAGATGCAAAAGAGATGGCGGCCAAAAGTCTGGATTCAGGTGAAGCCGGAAAGAAACTGGACCTCTTTGTAAAAGAGTCGCAAAAGGTATCTGAGTTGAATGCTTAGTGTATGATAAAATTAGAATACATCTTAGATTTTATTACAAAGTGTCCCTCCGCTGACTGACGGAGGGGAATGGGGGATTATGAATACACTTTCATAACCAAAAAATACACACCCCTAAATTCGCTGACGCGTTCAAAGAATAAGCCCTGTTGCCGTAGGCATCCCTACGGGGCAAGAAGGGGACTTCTGATTTAAAAAAAATTATAAATGGCAGATATACTCCAAAAAATAGTTGAACAAACCAGGGCTGACCTAGCCAAACGAAAACAAAAGGTCTCCTACACTGATTTTAGCTCTTTCCCACAGTATGAGAAGGAGAGGAGATCTTTTTCAGAAGCTTTGAGTTTAAAGGATTCCGTGTCCATCATTGCAGAGGTAAAAAAAGCATCACCCTCAAAAGGAATTATCAGGGATGATTTTAACGCCATAAAGCTTGCTGAAGCCTATTTTGAAAATGGAGCTTCTGCAATCTCTGTTTTAACCGACCAGCCATTCTTCAAAGGCTCTTTAAAATACCTCGAAGAGATTTCAGGAATCAGCCCGATCCCCCTTTTGAGAAAAGACTTTTTGATCGACCCTTACCAGGTGAAGGAGGCCAGGGCTTACGGAGCCGATGCGGTATTGTTAATTGCAACCATTTGTGAGGGCAGTCAGCTCTCAGAGCTTTTGGCTGCTACAAAAGAGTTTGAAATGCAGGCGCTGGTGGAGTGTTATCACCAAGAGGAGGTCGACTCCCTTAATTGGCACGAAATCGAGATTGTGGGTGTAAATAACCGTAATTTATCTACGTTTGAAGTAGACCTTCACCGTGGAGTGAATCTGCTTCAAAAAGCACCCGGGCACGTTGTTCGCGTCTCGGAAAGCGGCATCCATAAACCGGAGGACATGAAAGTACTTTACGATAATGGAGTCCATTCAGCACTCATCGGTGAACATTTCATGCGTCAACCCGATGTGGGCCGTGCATTGAAAAGTTTTATTAATGAGTTTGAAAACTTGAAGGAATAAGAATTCCCCTCTAGAGAGGGGATTTAGGGGTGTGTAAGTCAGGCTTCTGAGTCAGTTATGGACACACCCCTCGCTAATTCGCTGGACGCTCATTACGCTTTTTCGCTTGCGCGATCAAAAAATGAGCCCTCTCCAGAGGGGACTTTTAAGTTAACATCACCATCAACAATCAAAACCATGTTTGCAGAACCCGAAAACAGAACCAAGGTAAAAATTTGCGGCATCACTACACTTGAGGATGCCCGCTTTGCATCCGGTGCACTGGCTGATTATCTGGGATTTATCTTTTATCCGGACAGCCCCCGCTTTATCGACCCTGCAAAGGCCGGTGCGATTATCAATTGGCTGGAAGGGCCGGAAAAAGTTGGGGTATTCGTTAATCAGCCGCTGGATGACGTGAATAGCATCTCCAGGAGTACCGGTATAGACCTTGTACAGCTGCATGGCAATGAATCTCCGGAATACTGTGCTCTTGTGGATAAGCCCGTTATCAAAGTTTTTCACATTACAGAAAGTAAGAGCTCAGATGAACTAAAATCTGAAATGGATCCTTATAGGGATGTCGCAGATTATTACCTTTTTGATACAAAATCTGACGGTTTGTGGGGTGGAACCGGCAAAACGTTTGATTGGAATATCTTACAGGAGATTACAGATGAGAAGCCGTTTTTTCTCTCCGGTGGATTAAACGCCGGGAATATCTCAGAAGCTATAGAGAGTGTTCAACCAACAGTGGTTGATCTCTCCAGCGGACTTGAAGAATCACCCGGATTGAAAGATTTTGATAAAATAGAAGCTTTCTTCGATGTAATGCGTGAAATCTGGGACGAACAGGAATTATAAATATAGACAACAGTATCAAGTAGCGAGTATTGAGATGATTTGATAACGTTTTTGATATCAATCCCATCCTGCTACTCTATACTTGATACTGATTACTCAATAGAAATATGAAATACACAGCACCAACAAAACAGGGTTATTTCGGTAAGTACGGCGGAAAATTTGTGCCTGAAATTTTAATCCCCGCCCTTGAAGAACTTGAAATTGCATATGAAGAGACGCAAAATGATCCGCTCTTTCAGAAAGAGTATCACGATCTGCTGCGGGAATATGTGGGCCGGCCGACCAAGCTCACCTATGCAAACCGGTTAACCGACTACTATGGCAGGGGAAAGATCTACTTTAAGCGGGAAGATCTCTGTCATACGGGAGCACATAAGATTAATAACGCTATTGGACAGTTACTGCTTGCCCGTAATATGGGGAAAACCCGCATTATTGCTGAAACCGGGGCCGGCCAGCACGGTGTAGCTACAGCAACCGCCTGTGCAAAATTCGGGTTTGAGTGTGTAATCTACATGGGTGCAGAGGATATGGTTCGGCAAAAACTGAATGTGGATCGCATGAGGTTGATGGGTGCCGAAGTAAGATCCGTTGACAGCGGATCAAAAACATTGAAAGATGCCACAAACGAAGCGATTCGGGATTGGGTAACAAATGTCGAGAACACATTCTACATCATCGGCTCTGTTGTTGGCCCGCACCCATACCCAATGATGACGCGAAACTTCCACAGGGTAATCGGTGAAGAGACTAAAGATCAGATCAAACTGGCTGAAGGCAGGCTGCCTGACTATCTTGTTGCCTGCGTTGGGGGCGGGAGTAATGCAATAGGATTTTTCTATCCATTTATTGAAGATGAGGATGTAAAGATGATTGGTATTGAAGCTGCCGGGTTGGGAGCAGATACAGATCAAACGGCTGCAACACTCACAATAGGCACTCCGGGTGTGTTACACGGTTCGCTGAGCTACCTGCTTCATAACAGTGAAGGACAGATACAGCTTGCACACTCGATCAGTGCAGGTCTCGATTATCCCGGAATTGGCCCTGAACACTCCTTTCTGCACGACACGAAAAGAGTGCACTACTATGGGGTAACCGACGAACAGGCAATGAATGCTGTTAAACTGATCTCAGAGAAAGAGGGTATCATTCCGGCAATCGAAACGGCTCACGCCTTTGCATACCTGGAAACCCTTATGCCGCTCACTCAGAAAGATCAAATTGTAGTGGTAAACTGTTCGGGTCGCGGCGACAAAGACATGGGCACGATTTCAGAGTGGTTTAGAGAAAGTCCCCCTTCGAAGGGGGCATGACCAAATGCGATCAGCATTTGGTCGGGGGGATGTCTTACGGAGCGTTGATATAGCATTGATTCATTTTAAAACCTCGTTTCTTTGCCTATCATCCCCCTGTGCCTTTGGCACTTTCCCCCTTCTCCCATAGGGATCCCTTCGGGGGAAGGGAGACTCTTTCTTTGCAAACTCAACTTATTTTTTAAAATCAATGACTACCAAAACTTCCCGAATACAAACAGTTTTTGAAACGAGAAATAGCGACGAAAAGATTATGTCGCTGTTTATCACAGCCGGTTATCCTGATTTGGAATCGACGGTAGACCTTATTCTCGGTTTCGAAAAAAACGGTGCCGATATCATAGAGCTTGGAATGCCTTTTAGCGATCCTCTGGCTGATGGGCCTACAATCCAGCTTGCCAGTAATGTGGCTATTGAGAACGGGATAACCATGAAGAAGATTTTTGAGATGGTTCGCGAAGTTCGAAAGCAGTCTCAGATACCGATCATTTTGATGGGATATATCAACCCTATTTTGAGATACGGTGTGGAGAAGTTTTGCAGTGAGGCAGAAGAGAGCGGAGTAGACGGTTTGATTATTCCGGATGCCCCTCTTGAAGAGTCATCAATTGTATCTGAATCTGCCGGCAAACACGGGTTGGATATGATCTACCTTGTGGCTCCAAATTCAACCGACAATCGAATGCAGCAGGTGGATCAACATAGTAGCGGCTTTGTCTACTGCGTGTCCGTTACGGGCGTCACAGGCGCTCGCAAGGGTGAAGAGGTAGCGCAATCGGTTGAAAGATTTATTGACCGGGTAAAAACCAATGTAAAACGGAACCCCAAACTTGTAGGGTTTGGCATCAAGAACTATGAGGATGCTCAGCTGATATCCAAAAAAGTTGATGGATTTATTGTTGGAAGCGCATTAATTGATACAATTCGCAATCATTATCCCAATAAAGATTGGCAACAGAACGTTTTTCTGTTTGTTAAAGAATTGAAATTTGGAAATATTGAATGACTTATTCACCCGAGACGTTAAAAACTATGAAAAAAATATTCCTGGTACTCCCCATTGTGGCTCTCTTTTTTTTAAATGCGTGTGAAAGTGACTACAGGCCGATGTCGATTGGCAGTATCGACGAGGTTATAGTAGTTATGGACTCTACACAGTGGGATAGTGAGGCTGCTTTGGCCATTGAAGAGACTTTTGGAGCCGGTATTGAAACTCTGCCCGGTGCGTTTGAACCGAGATATACCCTCACATTTCGTGACTTTAGAAATAATCAACAGCTCGACAGGCTCAGAGAATACAAGAATGTTATTTTTGCTGCCACTATTGATGAACAGACTAATGTGGGTACGTTTATCAGGGCTATTTTAAGCTCTGATGTAGAAAATAGAATACGAGAGGGCGAAAGTTTTGCTTTTCCTATAGAAGACCGGTGGGTACGGGATCAATGGGTTCTCATTCTCTCATCAACCAGTGACGCTGAACTGGCTGAAAAAATTCGTAACTCCGAAACTTCACTTGTCAGCCACCTGGAGAACCGGGAGTTTGAACGGCGTAAGCAGGAAGTATTCCGAAGGGGAGAGCAGGTTGCAATCAGCGACTCTCTTTGGGAAAAAGCTGGCTGGAAAGTAAGAATGCAGCACGATTACATACAGATTGCAGACTCTGCAAATGCGGTTGTATTTGCCAGATATCTGCCGGACAACAATCGACGTATGTGGGCATGGTGGAAAGATGATGTGCCGGATATTGATTTCTTGGATAGCCAATGGATTAACGCTACACGCGACTCCCTTATGGAACTCTACATGAGGGGGGAACGGGAGAACTCTTATGTAACCACAGAATTCGGGCGTCCGGTTCTGACCAATCCAATAGATAGAGATGATCGGATTATTGGTTATGAAACACTGGGTACATGGAGGATGACAGGTAACTTTATGGGTGGGCCTTTTGTCAATTTCACATATTATGATCCTGAAACTGAACGATTGTTTATGGTTGAATACTGGCAATTTGCCCCAAGCGTAAACAAGAGAAGATTTGTGCGCCAATTTCAGGCAATGGGCAGAACCTTTGAATCCGATTCAACATGGAACAGCGATAGGCAGAACGCCATCACTAACAGGTTGAATTAGTAATTTTGCTGATAACGCAGTTATCATAAACCTGAGTTTGATTCATAAATCAGATTGTACAGTACAGATCACATCAACCTGATCAGATCTGTACTTTGCATGGCCAATTTCCCAAACAGACCTCAAAACCGATGAGTTACAAACCGGCCATTCATATATTAGCATTTCATGGATGGGGTTTTTCAGCAGCATTTTGGAGTTCAATAAAAGATAAACTGGGAGATCGGGTGCAGTTTGATGCTGCAGACAGAGGATACTTTTCAACAGCAGTGCAAACCGAATTTGATCGGGATAAAGATTTAAAAGTTATTTTTGCCCACTCCGGCGGGCTTCAATGGTGCAACAGTAACCTGATTGATCAGGCCGATCATCTGGTTACATTTAGCGGGTATTTAAACTTTCATCCGGTAGACATGGACCTCTACAGGAAATCGAAATTACTGATGAGACAGATGCAGGCGCAATTTGTTGACGCTCCTGAAAAAGTGCTCAGTGATTATTACGATTTAGCCTTTTCACCGATAAAAAATAATTTAGAGATCCCAGGTATACTGAATCACGATCTGTTGCTTTCTGATCTGAGTATGATGGATAGGGACAAACATTCTCATCAGCGTTTTTTTGATCTTGACAATATCACTATTCTTCACGGCTCAGAAGACAGGTTGGTAAGCAAAAAAAAGGCCCGAAAAATGTTTAATGCGTTACGATACAGAAGCCAATATTTTGAACTATTAAAGGCTGGCCACGCTTTTCCGGTTACACATGCCGATAAGTGTGTTGAAATATTACGGTCAATTATCGACACCAGAATTACAAACACGATAAGCAGATGATAGATTATAACAAGAAAGTGATGCTGAAAGCTTTTTCTGATTCAGTTAGCTACTATTCGGAACATGCCAATCTGCAAAAGGAAACCGCGAAAAGAATGGCACGTGCACTGGAGCCTTGGCAATATTCCATTCCGCCCGGACCAATCTTAGAGGTAGGGGCGGGAACAGGGTTTTTCACCAAGCATCTTGTTCAAATGTTCAATAGAGAGCGTATCATTATTTCTGATGCATCTCCTGAAATGGTGGATTTTTGCAGGAACAGTTTTGGCGATTCCGGGCACATAGATTTTGAAATCATCGATATTGAAGATTATGATTGGCCTGAAGATTACTATTCGATGATTACGGGGAATTTTGTTGCTCAATGGCTTAAAGACCCATCGATGGCTCTGTCCAAAATGGCAAATTCATTGAAACCGGGTGGTTTTATGCTGATGTCATTTCCCGGAAGTGAGTCGTATCCGCAATGGAAGAAGTACTGTCTTGAACTGGGATTACCATTTACCGTTAACCCCTTGCCGGATGTAGAAAAGCTTGTGATAAACCTATCGACAGGACCTGTAAAAGTCGATTTTTATGAAGATCAATCCAGCGAACAGTTTGAGAATCTGTTTACTTTTTTCAGGCACATGAAAAACACCGGTACATCAACCAGTTTTACCGGGAAAAAACTGACCCCGAAACAGTTAAGACTTCTAAATAGCTACTGGCTTCAACAAAATGGCGGAAAAATAGTTGTTCACTACCACACTGCATTTATTGCGGTCAAAAAGGATTTATAGTTTCCTATCCTTTATACTCAATAAAAATTGAGTCGAGCTCTTCATCAAAGTTCTTTATAATCCGTGGTTCGAACTGTTCGCCTGTCAATGTGTTATATAGCTCTGCATAACGCTGGTAGATGCTCCAGCGGAAGGTGTCTGGGAGGTTTGGAAGTTCTTGTCCCTCCAGTCCCTGGAAATCGTGCTCCATCAGCCACTCCCGCAAAAACTCTTTCGACAGCTGCTTTTGAGGTTTACCCTCCTTCAATCGCTGTTCATATCCATCCGCATAGAAATAACGTGAAGAATCGGATGTGTGAACCTCGTCGATTAACGTCAACTCCCCCTCGTACATACCAAATTCATATTTAGTATCTACAAGAATAAGGCCTCTCTTTGCAGCTACTTCAGTTCCCAAATCAAAAAGTTGAAAAGCTACAGCCCTTATTTGATTCCAAAGGGACTCGTCCACAATATTTTGATTTAATATCTCATCTTCAGATATATCCTCATCATGACCTTCCGTGGCTTTAGTTGCCGGAGTAAGAATGGGTGAGTCAAAACGCTGATGCTCTACCATACCTCCCGGAAGTTTAACCCCGCACAGCTCTCGCTTACCCGATTTATACGTTCTCCAGGCATGACCGGTTAAATATCCGCGAATGACGACTTCAATTGGGATAGGGTCGCATTTTTTCGCAATGGTGACATTAGGGTGAGGCACAGCCAGCAGGTGGTTGGGTACGATCTCTTTTACCTTGTCAAATGAAAAAGCAGATAGCTGATTCAGTATCTGCCCCTTAAATGGAATAGCCTGCTTCATGATATGATCAAAAGCGGAAATCCGATCGGTTACAACGATGCCCAGCATCTTGTGATTCAGCGTATAAACATCGCGAACTTTACCCCTGTACGGCTCAGAAGGCAGAGTAGCATTTGAGGTGGTAATGCAGTTCTCCAGGGCCTCTTTTTGATCAATCATTAACTAAACTACTACGTATTTGATTTTTTGGTCGAATTCCTGGCAATCAAAACAGGGTCTATCGTTTCCTGAACCTTGTCTTCGGGTTGATGACGAATAATTTCGGCCAGCCTTTTTGTAGCCATTACACCAACAGAATACATTTTCTGATCGATGGTGGTGAGGTCCAGGTACCTTGAAAATTTGATATTATCGTAACCCATTATGCCAATATCTTCCGGAACTTTAATACCAAGCTTATTCAGCGCATGGTAAGCGCCAATGGCTTGAGTATCACTGGAGCAGAAGATTGCATCCGGAAATTCGCCCATTTTATCATATTTAAAAATGGCTTCAAAACCGGCTTCTTCTGTGAAACCGGCATGTTTTGTACTGTCACCTGACAGAAAAAACTTTTCAATTACAGGCATCTTAAACTCATGCAGGGCATCTAAAAACCCCTGTTTTCTGTAATTGGCAGCTTTTGTTTCAATTGCCGGTGTTATAAACCCCAATTTTTTATAACCCTGTTTAATAAGATGTTCACCTGCTAAAAATCCACCTTTTCTGTTATTTAATTCAAAATAATTATAGTCGGGGTGTGAGCTTCCGATCAGTACAATGGGTATTTCAGAAGATTGTAACTGGCGATGTACATTTTCGTCGATATCTATACTAATCGTTATAACTGTATCAGCGGTTCCTCTGTGGAAAAAGTTCTCAATACCCTCTTTTGGGTTCTTTGAACCGGTATTATAGATCACGATATCCAGGTCCATCTCTCTGATCTCGTCCTTTACACCTTTCAGTACTTCATTGTAGTAGGGTGTTGTAAACGAAGGAACAGCAATGGCCAGCATTTGAGGTTCACGGCTGGCAAGTTTACGCGCGCTCACCTGGGGTCTGAAATTCAGATCATTTATGGCTTCATTAACTTTATCCTTGGTTTTCTTGGATACATTTGGCGAATTATTAATGACCCTTGAAACCGTAGATATTGCAACTCCTGCACGCTGAGCTACCTGATATATTGTAATTTTTTTGTGTTTGGATTTCATCGAATCACCGTATTGAAATTAAATAGAGAGCAAATAAAAGCAATGATGAAAATACTCTTAAATCGGTTGAACTAAAAATGACAGAAAGAAATTAATGATTACTTAAAAAATTAAATAAACGGGAACTATTTGAGCACGTAGAAGCATTGCTTATACTAATTACCAACTCAATTCATATGTGGAGCGTTATACATTATGTCGAGTATTTTAAAATTTCCAATAACGATGATCCGTCCATTTTATGAAAGAACGAACTTTCATAAATCGGTTATTACCGAGATCAAGGACGAAGAATTGATGCACGCCTATGATCACTGCAGATCAATGACCCGTTTGCATGCCAAAACGTTCTATATGGCAACTCGTTTTTTGCCCAACCATAAGCAGCGCAGCATTTTTGCTATATATGGGTTGTGTCGTTATCTGGATGATTTAGTCGATGAAAGTGAAGATTTGATGCTTCAGCAGAAAATTACCTGTGAGGAAATCCTGGTAAAGCTCGACCATTTTAAAGAGAAGCTTATAAACACATACAATGGTAATGAGCAAAGCGACCCCATTATGCTTGCCTTCTCTGATACCCTAAACAGCTTCAATATTTCAATCAAATTTCCAATGCTATTGATGGAAGGGGTTAAGATGGATTTAACCAAAGACCGCTATGCTACATTTGATGAGCTCTATGAATACTCATACAAAGTGGCCTCTGTTGTGGGTTTGATGACCAGTGAAGTATTTGGATATGAAAACCCAAAAGCCGTAGAACATGCCGTAGATCTTGGTATAGCCATGCAGCTGACCAATATTTTACGAGACGTTGGCGAAGATCTTACAAAAAACAGAATCTACTTGCCAAAAGATGAATTAGACCGTTTTGGGGTAACAGAAGAGGACCTGTTTAATCATAATATGTCGGAAAACTTTATTGAATTTATGAAGTTTCAAATTGGCAGAGCTAAAAAATATTATGAAAGTGCTGATCGTGGCATAGGCATGTTGAATAGAGACAGCCGCCTGCCTGTTGGACTTGCCCGTGCAAATTACAGCCGGATACTGAATAAAATTGAGGAAAACGGATATAATGTGTTTCGCCAACGAGCTTTTTTAAACTCAACCGAGAAGCTCTCCATGGTGCCAAAGGTAATGTTAAGCCTGCGAAGCAGGTAAATGGCGAAAAATAATTCCATTTAACAGAAAAGCGCTTACAGAAGTTTTATTTTTCTTATATCTTGCATGATAGTTATCCATTAACTCAAAAAAAAAATCATGCAAAGAGAATACCGCAAATGGAAAAGTCCAAGTCTGGGGAGAGATATGGAGATCCTGATATTCGGGACTGGAGGTACACCTGTCCTAATATTCCCTTCCGATCATGGCAGGTTCAATGAATGGGAAGACCAGGGAGTTATGGGTGAAGTTCAAGAGCAGATTGAAAATGGATATAATCAATTCTTCTGTGTGGACAGTGTTGCCTATGAAAGCTATTTCAATAAAGACGTGGACCCTTATGTAAGGTTAATGCGCGAAAATCAATATCAGATGTATATCATGGATGAAGTGTTGCCATTTATATCTGAAGAAAACGCAAATCCTTACCTTATATCAGCAGGTTCAGGTTTAGGTGCCTACCAGGCTTTAATTTTTGCACTTAAATATCCATACTCATTTAACAGATTGATCTCGATGTCGGGTTACTACGATATCAATGTTCACCTGGATGGTTTTAAGGACGAGAACAGTTACTATAACAACCCGATAGAGTTTATGCCGAATTTAAATGATACGGCACTTTTAAAAGCAATTTCTTCAGTAGATATTCGCTTAATCAGTTATCTTAATGACCCGAACAGGGATCAAACATTAAAAATGAGTGATATACTCTGGATGAAGTATATCGAACACCAACACTCCGTATTGAGTGAAGAAACAGATAACATTTGGTCACTGATTCCATCCACATTCAAAGCAAATTTGTTGTAAACGATCATAATGATATCAATAAAAAAAGTTCTCGTTGCCAATCGTGGTGAAATTGCATTGCGAATAATCAGAACCTGCCGTGAAAAAAACATAAAAACCGTTGCGGTTTACTCCAGACCAGACTCGGTTTCGCCCCATGTACTGGCTGCTGATGAATCGGTGTTTATTGGCGAAGCTGCATCATCCGACAGTTATCTTGTTACAAAAAAGATCATTGATGCCGCTAAAGAGACAAATGCAGACGCCATTCATCCCGGCTATGGATTTTTAAGTGAAAATTCTTCTTTCGCCAAAGAGTGCGTCGATAACGGAATTATATTTATTGGCCCAAATCCACACGCCATTGAAGTGATGGGTGATAAGACGAAGGCAAGAGAACTTATGGCTAACGCGAACGTGCCATTTCCGCCGGGTACGGAATCAGCAATGAATGATATTGATGAGGCCAAGAAAGTTGCACTTAAGATAGGATATCCTGTCTTAATAAAAGCTGCAGCAGGGGGCGGGGGTAAGGGTATGCGAATTGTTGATAATGCAGCTGACTTTGTGAAGAGTGTGAAAGCAGCTAAGTCGGAAGCTAAAAATGCTTTTGGTGATGACAGGGTTTATGTTGAGAAATACCTTGAAGAGCCGCGGCATATAGAATTTCAAATATTGGCAGATACCCACGGTAATGTCGTACACCTTTATGAAAGGGAGTGCTCAATTCAGAGGCGTCATCAAAAGGTAATTGAAGAGGCCCCCTCCTCAGTTTTAACTGAAGAGCTGCGAGCAGCTATGGGAAAAGATGCTGTGGAGGCGGCAAAAGCATGCAACTACGTTGGTGCCGGCACCATCGAGTTCCTTCTCGACAAGCACATGAACTACTTTTTTCTGGAGATGAACACCCGGCTTCAGGTAGAGCATCCGGTTACAGAATTAATTACCGGTCTTGATCTTGTTTCACTTCAAATAGATATAGCAGAAGGCAAACAGCTTCCTTTTACACAAGATGATATAAAGTTTAAAGGGCATGCCATAGAGTGCCGGATATATGCGGAAGACCCTCAGAACAATTTCTTGCCAAGTACCGGCAAGCTCCAAAAGCACAGAATACCCGCCGGGCCGGGCATCAGGGTTGATGCAGGCGTTGAAGAAGGGCAGGAGATAACCATTAACTACGATCCAATGATCTCCAAGCTATGTACCTATGCACCGGATCGCATGGGTGCCATTGATAAGATGCTTCGCGCGCTTTCAGAGTATGAAATTTCCGGTGTGAGAACCACTATTCCTTTTTGTGATTTTGCCCTGAATCACAACGCTTTCAGATCAGGTAAATACGATACGCACTTTATAAAAGATCACTTCAATGCATCGGTTCAATTCGAAAAAGATCATTTGGAAAATATTACTGTTGTATCTTCACTTCTCAGAGCAAAAATGAATCACACAGCTAATAACACCCGGCCTGTACAGGCACAACAGACCGCCAACTGGTGGAAAAACAGACGATAAATTTTCGTGGAACCCAATCAAAAGCTATTTAATCAGTTACAGAAGCTGCTTACAGAACAGAGAAATACGAACAGCAGCGAAATAGATCTGGCTGATTCAAAAACAATAGTCTCCATTATTAATAATGAGGATAAAAAAGTAGCCGAATCTGTTGAAACCCGTCTTGATGTGATTGCCGGGGCAATTGACGCTATTGTTGAGAAGCTGAAGACAGGAGGCAGGCTTCTCTATTTTGGTGCAGGTACCAGTGGACGACTCGGTGTATTGGATGCGGCAGAGTGCCCGCCCACATTTGGAACGGATCCTGAAACCGTTCAAGGATTTATTGCCGGTGGTGATAAAGCAATGTTTGTTGCCCAGGAAGGTGCTGAAGACCGTGAACAGTATGGTGAAGATGAAGTAAAACGCTTGGATGTTACTAAAAATGACGTCATAGTTGGTTTGGCAGCAAGCGGACGCACCCCTTATGTTCACGGCGTGATTAAAAAAGCGAGAAAGATAGGTTGTATCACTGTTTTTGTTACCACAGTATCCAAAGAGCAGGTAGAGTTAAAAGCCGATTTTATGATCGATATCCCGGTTGGACCTGAAGTGATTATGGGAAGCACAAGAATGAAAAGTGCAACCGCACAGAAAATGGTACTGAATATGCTTACTACCGGAGCCATGATACGACTCGGTAAAGTGTATCAAAACGTTATGGTAGACCTTCAGTTAACCAACAAGAAGCTAGAGGAGAGGGCAAAACGAATTGTAATGATGCTGGCAAAGTGTTCGTACGATGAATCTTCCGCCTGGCTTGATGCAGCTGATAATCACGTTAAAACAGCCCTGATGATGGCTCTGACCAATGTAGATAAAGATGAAGCCCAAAATGCACTTCAAAAACATGATGGATTTATTCGAAAAGCACTTCTTGATTTTAATTAACTGTTAGTTAAAAGTTTGGGAACCGATATAATCTTTTCGGTTGTTAATCAGTTACATTACTGAATAAAACGCTACAGACAGTATCCATTCATTTCACTTGGTTGTAAAAATACTTCGGGATCTTTACTTCTCGTTTAACACTAATATTAATTCTTCAAAACTTTACGGCTACAGATCACTTGGCAAACTCAAGCAAAAATCATAAACTTTCAGAACCTGGCTATAGACACCGGTATATGCTTTCTGTGATAATTACTCAGGTTGTTCTGCTGATTTTTATCCATTTCTGGCCCGAAATAAAGTATAGTGCAGAGCTGGATTTTGAGATACCTGAAAGAGAACAGGTTTTCCTGGATGATATTGAAATTACCCGACAGGAGACCTCCCCGCCGCCGCCGCCGCGTCCAATGATGCCAAATCCTGTTCCGGATGATGAGATTGTGGAAGTTGAGCTTGAATTTGATATGGATCTTGATATACCCGATCTGCCGGATGTTGATCCCGGCTTTGGAACCGCTCAAATAGGGGATGAAGAGCGTATTGTTAGTAATCCTCAGATACCTCCAACAGTTGTAAGAATTGTTGAGGCCACCGCACCCGACCAGGTGCCGGATGAATATAAAGGCCGATTGGAGATGATTGTAAACTTCCTGGTGGACAGAGAAGGTGCCGTAGAAGAGGTGAGTATTATGGAGATCAGGCTTTATAACACCAATGGAGGGTATGAGGTGTTGCCATTTGTACAATATGGGTTGATGGATGCCGTGCTAAAAGCTGCGATGCAGTGGCGCTTCCGGCCGGCTCGCCAGGATGGAGAAGTGGTAAAAGCCTTCACCCGGCAAAGGTTTAATTACTAATTATTGAGAGTTCAAAATTTGAGATAATTAAGGAGTGTCCCTCCGTCAGCCGACGGAGGGCAATGGGGGATGAAAGGAAGTGAATTCGAAGTTGACTAATAATATTTTGAGTCAAATCAACGCTCTGAGGGCTATCCCCCTGCTCTCCTGTCCTGAACGCTCTGGAATGGGATCGCTTGGTACGCATTCAACAATTGAGCCCCTTCGAGAGGCGATTTCACTCTCATCACTCTCAGATTTTTTTTTGCACTTGGATCTTGAATTGCACTTGACACTTAAAGATCTGTAACCCTACGGAAGTGAGCCCTGACGTAAAAAAAGCCCCATACATCTCTGTAAGGGGCTAAAAGAATTGGTAATTGCGGAGAGGGAGGGATTCGAACCCTCGGTACCCTTGTGGGGTACACACGCTTTCCAGGCGAGCCCATTCGACCACTCTGGCACCTCTCCATTAAAAGTAAGGCGTGAAGATAGCGGTTTAATGGGCTACATTCAATGCATATCAATCAAACTTAGGATATTAAATCAGCGATGTTCCGTTGCGCTACTTAGAGTGCTTCAGGCACAGCTCTTTTTTGTGAATTTGATGTTTCCGGTTTTCGAAAAACCATCTCATCTCTACAGGTTTCGTTGGACCATATCTGTTCAAATAAATCATCTTGTTTTAAAACCAAGCCTCGGTTCAAACAAATCGGTTAATCGAAATAGCGGAGTTTATGGGCTTGCCATCTGCAATATAATCTGCAATTTTCTGTGCCACATATCGGCCGTGTATCATACCTTTCGACCCAAGGGCACCAAAGACGTAAAGTCCTTTTAAATGTGGATGATTCCCAATGATCGGCATATTGTCTTTAGAACTGACTCTGACTCCCGCCCACTGATCAGACTCAATGATCTTTTCCGACCAGCCCGGCAGGCTGCTGTTTAGTTTATCCTTCAGATAGTTCAACCCTTTTTCATTGGGTTCTAAATCTTCAAAATTATGCTCATAAGTGCTTCCCACAACAAGTTCATCAGGTGAACTGCTTGTATATGCAAGATACCCCAAACTGGAAACTGAACTATTCAGCGGTACATTTTCATTAAATCGGAAAGTAGCTGTTTGTCCTTTAATACTGTTCATGGGCAGAAAATCCCAGTTTGGATCCTTCAACAGAGAACTCCCGGTTGCGCAGATAATTGATTCTGATTGCGCTGTTTCTCCCGATGATAGTATAATTTTCCAGCCAGAATCAGTTTGAGAGTATTCAGCTTTTGAATTGTAAATGGTTATCAACCCATTGGCCTCTAAGTATTGGGAAAGAAGCTTTATGTATCGGCTGCCTTTTACTGTAGCTCCCTTGCCAATAATGAGCCCTCCATGTGCATTTTCAAAAAACGGAAAACGGCTCGTAAACTCCTCCTGTTCCAGCCACTGTATCCATCCTTCAGGCCAGTTGTATTTTTCCGGTGCGCGTTTAAAATCAAAACCGATTTCAGGATATAGAGCAGGGCGTACTACACCATTGTTCTCATAAAATGATTCTCCGCTAAATCCCTTAACCCTTTGCAAGAGATCAGAAACGGAGTGCAGGGCTTCCTCTGCATGCCAGCTCATTTTTGCTCTGCGACCGGTTGCGGGATTAACCAGCATAGATGGTGCCCCGGAAGCGCCCGACCCGGGATTTTCCCGGTCAATTATGGCACATTTGAATCCTTTTTGGATGAGTGCATCTGCGGCGGAGAGGCCGGCTATGCCGGCTCCGATAATAATCGCATCAAACTCCGTGGTTTCTCTTACGATAGGATTTCACCGGATTGGATTACGTTTACTCCTTTTTTCTTCATATCAATCCAGGCCTGATCGAGGGAACCGTCAAGGTCGATGCCTTTAACGGCATCTTCAATTATGTGCATGGTAAAACCTTCACCAATACCATCCAGTACAGACCATTTCACACAAAAATCGGTAGCCAGGCCTACGGTATACAGGTCACTGATGTGGCGTTCTTTCAAATATCCGCTCAGGCCTGTAGGCGTTTTTTGATCGTTCTCAAAAAAGGTAGAGTAGGAGTCGATCCCTTTTCGAAACCCCTTTCGAATAATTACCTGGCTTTTCAGGGTATTTAACTCAGGATGAAACTCTGCACCCTTTGTGCCTTGCACGCAGTGATCGGGCCAGAGTACCTGCGATCCGTATTCAAGTTCAACCGTATCAAAAGGATTTTTATCACCATAAGATGAAGCAAAAGAGTGATGCCCAGCTGGATGCCAGTCCTGAGTTTGTATAACCGTGTCGAAATGATTAATCAGTCGATTCACTACGGGAACAATGGTATCGCCATCGGGCACGGCTAATGCTCCTCCGGGACAGAAATCATTTTGAATATCTACTACTAAAAGTGCTTTCATGGTTATGTAATCTATGGTTTTATTAATTTCATTAAAACGTCTCTGCTTTCCATTAATTTAGTACTGATACCCACTTTGTAAATATGTGGATTGTCGAGGCGTTTATACTCGCGCTGGAGTCTTTTAAGCCTTGATTTACTGAATTGAGCGATCTCTTTAACAGACTGCAGGGGTTCTGATATCTCGCCATTCAATACTACAGGAATCAACAACGATTCAAACTCGCGGCTATTGAGATCGCTTTTTTGAGCCGGAAAGGTCGGGTTATGCATGCGTTCGAGTAATTTTTCATTTTCAAGAAGTATGGCATCTCCATAAAACGTGCCGTCGTTGTTAAAATAGCGATAGATCTTCTTTTTGCCGGGGAGGGTTATCTTTTCAATATTTTCTGAAATCTTCATTTTCGGTTTATTGGCCACAGAACTGAGCTTATACACGCCATCCAGAGCAGATGAGTTATGGCCGGTAACGAGCCTGGTACCCACACCATAGATATCAATAGGGGCATCCTGAGTTTTTAAACTTGTAATAACACGCTCATCGAGCTGATTGGAAGCCGCTATTTTAACATTTGGAAAACCGGCGTCGTCAAGAATTGTCCTTGATTTTCGCGAAAAGTAGGCCAGATCGCCGCTGTCGAGCCGAATAGCACTTAACTGATGGCCTTTATCTTTAAGTTCTTTAGCCACGGTAATGGCATTAGGCAGGCCGCTTCCCAGCGTATCATACGTATCAACCAACAAGATTGTATTATCCGGATAATGTTCTGCGTATGTTCTGAATGCGGTAAGTTCATTCTCAAAAGACTGAACCCACGAGTGCGCCATTGTACCTCCGGCGGGAATTGAAAACCGTTGAGCAGAGTAGACATTGGATGTGCCGTCAAATCCGCCAATCATGGCAGCCCTTGTAGCATGGATTCCGCCCAGCCCCTGAGAGCGCCTTAAGCCAAAGTCTAAAACTACGGAATTTTCCCCGGCAGCTACTTTAATTCGAGAGGCTTTTGTGGCAATAAGCGATTGAAAGTTTAAAATATTGAGCAGCAGTGTTTCAATGAGCTGAGTCTCAAGCAGATCTCCTTCAACCCGAAGAATGGGTTCATTTGGAAAAATAATCTCACCTTCGCGTGCCGAATAGATATTCCCTTTAAACTGAAACGACTCCAGATACTCTATAAACCTTTTGTCGAAACCCTCTTTTTTTAAATAATCAGTTTCTGACTCACTGAACGTTAGGTGTTTAACGGTTTCGATTAGCTCTTGAATGCCGGCATAAACTACATACCCTCCATTAAATGGAATTCTTCTGAAAAAGTAGTCGAATGTTGCCGTTTTCTTATGCCTTCCCGACAGGAAATAACCCTGCGCCATGGTTAATTCGTAGTAGTCGGTGTAAGAGGCCGGGTTGTCTATATACATTAATAAATCAGGGTCTGTTTAATATGTTTAAAATAACAAAGGCTGTGCTATCGATAAAATTTGATTCACACAGACATCAGTAATTCATTGCCAGGTAAAAATATAAACTTAATGAAAGTGAAAAGAGGTACTATTTTCAAAAAAGGACGTTAAAGAAGCGACTGAAATTTCTCTATATTTGAGATCATTTATTTAAAATTGCACATGTACTTTCGTTTATCAGAAAAATTCTTGCTGCTTGTTGCCATGGTTACCCTATTTGCAATGAGTTGCGCAACACCGATAGCACCTTCAGGCGGTCCTCCCGACACGGAAGGGCCATGGGTGGTTGAGACCTATCCAGCCAGCGGGACAACCAACTTTGACGGACGTGAAGTTCGGTTTACATTCAATGAATTTATTGACCGAAATTCATTCAGGCAGAATGTAAGTATAGAACCGGATCTTGGAATTGAGTTTGAAACCGGATTTCGACGAAGAACGGCTACCGTGGAATTTTCCAGGCCGCTTCCTGAAAATACAACCGTTGTGATTAAGGTTGGGGTTGATGTAAGGGATACAAACAGAAATAAGATGACCAGCTCTTACGATTTAGCATTATCAACAGGTGATGTTCTTGACGACGGAGAGGTTACTGCCAGGTTACTGGATGCGAAAACAGGCAGACCTGAAAGCGGCAAGCGCATATTCCTGTACCGTGAACCCTTCGATTTTTCCGAAAGAGCAAACTATGTGGCACAGACAGACACTTCAGGTACGGTTGAATTCGGTTACCTTAGTGAGGGAACATACAGAGCTATTTGGGTGAATGATATAAACCGAAACCGAATTTGGGAGCCTGAAAGAGAGAGAGCACAACCCTTTAGTGTTGAGTCGTTTGAACTGGGCAGGGGAGAGCGCGCTGAACTGGGTACACTCTTTTACACAATACCGGATACAATTGCACCCAGAATTGAAGGAGTGGGGCTTTTGTCGGAAAGACGTTTACGGCTGCGTATGTCGGAAACTGTTAAATGGGACCACGGAGCTAACTTTTCGGTTACCGACACCCTGGGCAACGAGCAGACAACAGCTTGGCCGCTTTATATGTCGGAGTCTGACCCGAATGTATTATTTGCCCAGACTGACAATGCCCTTACCGATACACTCATCTATACGCTGGAACCAAGAGGTTTTTCTGATGCGGCAGGAAACAGGTTAACCGTTGATTTCTCACCTTTTACCGGTTCTTCTGAACCTGACACGACCGGCCTTAGAACCATTTCTCACAATACAGGAAGCGGTCTCTTTCCGGATGAGCCGTTGGAAGTGAAATATTCAAAGTTTATCGATGACAATGCAGTTATCGATTCACTGCTTGTGTTTGAGGGGGATCAGATGTTTGCTGATTGGCAGAATGCAGAAATTGACAGGCATATCTTGCGTATTTCACCACAAGATGAAGTCTGGCAGAGCGGACTCAGATACGAATTCAGGGTTTGGAACCCTTGGGAATCGGAACATGAACGAATTAACCCCGATTTTTGGCAGCGCAACCAATTGGGAAGTATAGAAATTGACGTTGAAAATGGAGATCCTGAAATAACGAAGTATCTTCAACTCACAGATAGGGATAACAGTATCCTGGTTGATACAACTTTTACTGAATCTATTACCATCGACAATTTACCGCCTCTTGAATACAAGGCTATTGTATTTGAAGATGTAAATGGTAATGGCAGATGGGATGCGGGATCAGTAGATCCGTTTATTAAACCGGAGCCTTACGCAATACGCAGATCTATACCTGTACGGGAAGGTTTTACCTCTGAAGTGACTCTCGAGTTTCCCGCAAAAATTGAGATAGTTGAAGTAGAAGGTGAACCTTTAATTGATGATCCGGAAATAGAAGAAGAAACTAATGATTGAATCAATTTTGGAAATGCTTTATCAGTATCACACTGCAATTAAAGTGATACTGATCATTATTTTAACAATTATTGTCAACAGAATTGCCAAAAAGCTCTACAAGAAGTTTATCCATGGCAATAGTGATATAAGTGCAAGTGACCTGACAAACTATAAGTTTATAGAGCATTCACTTGCGTCAATTATCTATCTGGTCGGTTTTAGTTTCGCCATATGGCACATTGAATTTTTAAAACCCATTGCCCAGTCACTGGTTGCCGGTGCGGGTATCCTGGCAATAGCTATTGGTTTTGCCTCTCAGCAGGCCCTTGGAAATATAATCAGTGGTATATTTATTGTGATATATAAACCCTATGTACTCAACGACCGGATTTCGTTGAGGGGAGATTTACGAGGTGTTGTAGAAGATATAAGCCTGCGGCATACTGTGATAAGGAACTTTGAAAATCAACGAATTATCATTCCCAATTCTGTAATCAGTAACGAGGTGTTGATCAATTCAAACTACAGCGATACCAAAATCTGCCGGTTTATCGAGGTGGGTATCAGTTACGGTTCTGATATAGATCTTGCCAAGTCGATAATTGCCGATGAGATCGCAAAGCATCCCCTTTGCCTTGATACACGCTCTGAAGAGGATATTGAGAATGGCGCGCCGAGAGTAATGGTCAGGGTATTAAGTCTGCTCGATTCATCCGTTATGATCAGGGGTTGGGCATGGGCAAAGGATGCTCCGGATGCTTTTGTACTTCAGTGCGACACCACAGAGAGCATAAAAAAGCGTTTTGACAAAGAAGGAATCGTTATTCCATTCCCTCAAAGAACAGTTAGTTACCTGCAACCGCATAAGGAAGGAGACGCTTAAAACCTGTAAAGAAACCAATAAAAACTCGTTCAGATAACAGTTTTTCTCTGAGAATCGTTATCTTTTTGGTAACGCTTCCACGGTTAAATATTGAAATCAATTTATGTCTGAAGGATCAGTTAAATCTACAAGTTCGACCAAAAAAAAATCCGTTTCTACTAACGGGTATGAACCCATAAAAAAGTACTCCCCAAAAAACAAAATTCGATTTGTTACCGCCGCAAGTCTTTTTGACGGGCACGATGCCAGCATCAACATAATGCGGCGTATTCTGCAGGGCACCGGTGCAGAAGTGATCCATTTGGGGCATAACCGGTCGGTTCATGAAATTGTGAACTGTGCTATTCAGGAAGACGCACAGGGTATAGCCATCAGCTCGTACCAGGGCGGCCATATGGAGTATTTTAAATATATGGTTGACCTGCTTAAAGAGAAGAATGCATCACATATTAAAGTGTTTGGCGGCGGGGGCGGAGTCATAGTGGGAAGAGAGATTTCTGAACTTCATGCCTATGGAGTAGAGCGAATATTCTCGGTCGAGGATGGCAGTAAAATGGGCCTTCAGGGCATGATCAATCACATGTTGGAAAGATGTGATTTTGATACCGTTAAAATTGCACCGGCCGATCCGCAAGAGATTACCAATCGCGTAACCAACTCCATATCCCGTGGAATTACAGCCCTTGAAAACGGACTGGAAGAGTATCTGAAATTTGACGGAAATGATTTAGTAATCAATAAAAAGAAGAAACTAACCTCAGGAAAAGCTGCTTCAATCCCGGTATTGGGAATTACAGGCACAGGCGGAGCCGGGAAGAGTTCACTCACCGACGAAATCATTCGGCGTTTCATTACAGAATTTAAAGAATTAACCATTGGTGTAGTATCGATTGATCCATCAAAAATAAGAACCGGTGGAGCGCTGCTGGGTGATCGTATTCGGATGAACAGCATTGATACCGACCGTGTATTCATGAGAAGTTTGGCAACCCGTGCATCCAATAAATCAATCAGTGATGCTGTTCAGGGTGTGATAGAGATCTATAAAACTGCAGGATTTGATCTGATTATTGTGGAAACAAGCGGTATTGGGCAAAGCGGCGCAGAGATTGTTGAGATATCAGATATCCCGATCTATGTGATGACGCATGAGTATGGAGCTGCAACACAGCTGGAAAAGATCAACATGCTCGACCTTGCCGACCTTGTGGTATTGAATAAGTTTGAGAAGAAAGGATCTCTGGATGCTCTTCGTGATATACGGAAACAAATTCAAAGAAACAGGGGAGAGTGGCATGAAAAACCGGTAAACATGCCCGTCTATCCCACCATTGCGGCCCAGTTTAATGATGAAGGGGTTCACAGGTTATTTTCAGCTATAGTTGACAAAATTAACGACCGATTTCCGCTGAACTGGAAAACAGAGCTCTATACCAATTCCAAGCCGGCCGAAGACCTGCATATCCAGGCTGTGATACCCGGTAAACGGCAGCGATATCTCTCTGAAATTGCTGAAGCCATTAACGACTATCACAAATGGGTGGAAGAACAGGTGGAAATCGCCTCAAAACTGGACCATGTACGCGGCACTATTGGCCAGGTGAAAAACTGGAAGCCGGAAGATGATCAACTCATTATCTCCAGGCTCGAAGAGATGGAGCAGCACTGGTCGGTTAAACTGGACCCGTTGCCTTCCAAAATCCTTGAAAATTGGGATCAACTCTACCAGAAGTACCGGCAGGAGACCTTTGACGTAAAAATCAGGGACAAGGTAATAAAGAATGAGTTGTACCGGGAGTCGCTGAGCGGTACTAAAATACCGAGAATTTCACTGCCGACTACAAAAAGCCTGGGTGACCGGCTGAAATTTGCATTAAAGGAGAACCTGCCGGGTTATTTTCCCTACACAGCCGGAGTATTCCCATTTAAGCGTGAGGGAGAAGATCCCACGCGGATGTTTGCAGGTGAAGGTACCCCGGAACGGACCAACCGGCGTTTTCACTATGTAAGTGAGGGAATGCCGGCAGCACGGCTATCGACCGCTTTTGATTCGGTAACCCTTTATGGAGAAGATCCCGATCACAGGCCGGATATTTACGGGAAAATCGGGAATTCCGGAGTAAGTATTTGCACCCTCGACGATATGAAGAAACTCTATTCAGGTTTCGAGCTCACATCGCCAACAACTTCGGTGTCGATGACGATTAATGGGCCTGCACCCATGATTTTGGCCATGTACATGAATACGGCCATAGATCAGGAGGTTGAGCGCTACCTAAAAAAGAGTGGTAAATGGGATGAAGCTTCCAAAAAAATCGAATCCATTTTTAAAGAGAAGAAGACTTCGAGGCCGAAATATGAGATGGAACTGCCTCCCACAAACAATCAGTTTGGTTTGGGTACACTCGGTATTAGCGGTGATCTTCTTGTTGATAAGGATACCTATGAAAAAATTAAGGAAGACACCCTGAAAATCGTACGGGGCACGGTTCAGGCCGATATTCTAAAAGAGGATCAGGCCCAGAACACGTGCATATTTTCAACAGAGTTTGCCCTTAAAATGATGGGGGATATCCAAACCTATTTCACCGAGCATGAGGTGAGAAATTACTACTCTGTTTCTATATCAGGATATCATATAGCTGAGGCGGGTGCTAACCCGATAACCCAGGCTGCATTTACCCTGTCTAATGGATTTACTTTCGTGGAGTACTATCTGTCAAGAGGCTTAACTGTTGATGATTTCGCCCACAACCTCTCGTTCTTCTTCAGCAACGGCTTAGACCCTGAGTATGCGGTGATTGGGCGTGTAGCACGAAGAATCTGGGCCATAGCGATGAAACACAGGTACTCAGCCAACGAGAGATCCCAAAAGCTGAAATATCATATTCAAACAAGCGGCAGGTCGCTTCATGCGCAGGAGATTCAGTTTAATGATATCAGGACAACACTTCAGGCCCTGATGGCCGTATATGACAACTGTAACTCTCTTCACACCAATGCTTACGACGAGGCCATTACCACTCCAACGGAAGCGTCAGTAAGGCGTGCCCTGGCAATACAGCTTATTATCAACAAAGAGATGGGCTTGACCAAGAATGAGAATCCGCTTCAGGGTTCGTTTATTATTGAAGAGTTAACTGATTTGGTAGAAGAGGCTATTCTGCTCGAATTTGATCGCCTCACCGAAAGAGGCGGCGTTCTCGGAGCGATGGAGAGCATGTACCAGCGTGGTAAAATTCAGGAAGAGAGCCTTCATTATGAATCGCTTAAGCATTCCGGTGAACTTCCCATTATTGGCGTGAATACGTTTAAAAGCGATATAAAAACTGAAGAGGACGAGCGGGAGATTGAATTGATTCGATCTACAGAGGATGAAAAACTGCAGCAGATTAAGAACCTGAATGCTTTTCAAAAAATTAATGAAGAAGCTTCCAAAAAGGCGATTGAGAAGCTTAAAGAGACTGCCAGAAAGAATGGTAATCTGTTTGAGGAGTTAATGGAGACTGTAAAAGTATCTTCATTGGGTCAGATATCACATGCGCTTTATCAGGTAGGCGGGCAGTATCGGCGAAATATGTAATCAACCGTGAAGTGGGCAAACTCAAAAATTCGTCTGTGTCTCTGAGCGTCGAGTTTGAGCGAAGTACGAGTTGAGTGTGCTTCGCACGTTGAGTAGAACGCTTCGCGTTCTGTTGAGTGCTCACTGCGTTCGCGTTAAGTATAACGCTGCGCGTTATGTTTAGTACGCCTTCGGCGTGTTGAGTGTTCGCTCCGCTCACGTTGAGTTGGAGAACAAATACATATCAATCTTGCTTTTCATGTTTCAACTCTCCGAACTCGACCTAAGCAGTGCTAATACTTCTACACGCGAGCGCAGTGAGCACTAAACACGAGCAAAGCGAGTACTCAACGCGAACCGCCGGCTGGCGGAGAGCACTCAACAGTAGAACGCGAAGCGTTCCACTTAACGTGCTGCAATTTGTCCCCTTAGGCGCTGAGCTCTGCTGGCTATCTGGCTGGTAGGGTATTTTTCTAATATCTCATCAAGCAGACGTCTGGACTCCTGAGGCTTTTCAACTTCTAAATAGGCTTGTGCAGCTTCAAAAAGATTGTAGGGAGTGGTAGCTTCGTTCTCATCCCAGCGGGCTGCTTCTTCAAATTTTCTGGCCGCTTCATCATACCTGTCGAGTTCAGCTAATAGTATAGCATGCAGAGATATAGGAGAAACACCTAATATTCCTCTGGGAACATTGAACTGTTTTATAAAATCTAATGCGGATTCATAGTTGCCCAATTCATATTCTGATACTGCGGCATAGTATTTTGCAAGGTTGCCGGCATCTGTACGGCTGTAGTTATTTGCAATTTGTACGAATCCAAGAGTTAAATCCTCATCATCTCCATGTAGAGCCGTTTCGAAATCCCCTTGTGCAAGTGAACGTTCGGCTACACCAAGCAACTCCTGTGCCCGGCTCTCTTGCTGGCCGCTGTAAATAACATAACCGATAATCAACCCAATCACCAAAATAATAGCGACTCCGCCGCCAAGTACGGCAGCTTTATTTTGACTGTAGAAGTGTACAAAACGTGATGAATATTCAATTAGAAGATCCTGTTCCAGATCTTCCTTCGATAGTTTTTTGCTCATTTTAGTCGTTAATTATATATGGCTGCTGACGAATCATAATTTCTTGTTTAGACTTGCAAAGTTATCATTGTTTGGTGATTTAACCAAGTAAAATGAAAGCCTATCCCTCTTTTTGAAGTATACCATGCTGAAGGGAGTAGAGTGTATCACAACGGCTTGCAATATCCTTTTCGTGAGTAATCAGAACGATGGATACATCCTCCGTATCACGCAGTTCAAAAAGGAGTTCAAGAATCGCTTCTGTATTTTTTTCATCCAGATTTCCGGTGGGTTCATCTGCCAGGATGAGTGCAGGGTTATTCATTAAAGCCCGTGCCATTGAAACTCGTTGTTGTTCACCACCCGAGAGTTCAGAAGGCCTGTGCATCAGGCGTTCTGAGAGACCAAACCGGTCCAATAAATTAGCAGCACGTTTTTCAGCCTTTTTTTGGCTTGTTCCTCCAATCAGGGCCGGCATCATTACATTTTCAACCGCGGTAAATTCCGGCAGGAGGTGATGGAACTGAAATACAAAACCAACTTTACTGTTTCGCAATTCAGCCAGCCGGTCTGCTTTGTGATCGTAAATTGATTCATCATCCCAAAAAACCTTTCCCCCGTTGGGCCGGTCTAGTCCGCCAAGAATGTGAAGCAGCGTACTTTTGCCGCTTCCGCTTGATCCCACTATAGATATAATCTCAGCTCCGCGAACATTGAGTTCAACTCCGCGCAAGATGTGAAGATCTTCAGTTCCTGATTTCGATTTAAACTTTTTTTCAATTCCTCTGCAATGAAGCACAACTTCTTTATTCATCGAATTTATACCTTGTTATTGAATTCAGGAAAGATGACAGGCTCTATATGAACGCATTTTGAGCTCTCTTGGTCAATTTCAAGATAAACTCCGCATATCCTGTTGTCTTTATCTGCAATTTTATATTTCTGTGGTGTGCCGAGCGTAAACCGCCTGATAGACGTGGCTGTATCCATACCTATAACGGACTCGAAGGGCCCGGTCATGCCCGCATCTGTAATATATCCTGTACCATTGGGTAAAATTCGTGCGTCGTTGGTTGGAACATGTGTGTGAGTGCCCACTACGGCCGATACTTTCCCATCCACGGTCCACGCATAGGCCAGTTTTTCGGCAGTAGCTTCGGCGTGGAAATCAACAAACACGATCTCGGTCTCTTTTTTAATTCTCTCCAATGCCCACTCACTTGTGGAGAAGGGGTCGTCAATCTGCGGCATGAAAGTGCGCCCCTGAAGATTCAACACACCAATTTTGATTGCAGAGCCCTTAACCGGATAGACACCATACCCATATCCCGCATTTCCTTTTGGATAGTTCAGCGGGCGAAGGAGCCGTTCATCGGTTTTCATATATGAGAAGATCTTCCACTTGTCGAAAGAGTGATTGCCGCCCGTTATTACATCCACATCCAGGTCATACAATCGTTTTACAATTGCTTGATTTAAACCCCGCCCTTCATGTGAATTCTCTGCGTTAGCAATGATAAAATCGGGTTTGTATTTCTCTCTCAACGGTGGGAACATAGTTTCCAGCATGTTCAAACCGGTTTCTCCTACAATATCTGCGATAAAGAAAATCTTTACTGTTTGTGGCATTATTTAATAAGTGATTCAGATTTAGAAAGAGAGGTAAGGTAAAAAATAACAGGGTGAGATTTGTACGAACTTTGATTTACGACTCTTCTAAACATATAAGGCGACCGTAAAAAAGTGGCTTATACTTCCTGCAAGAACAAACAGATGCCATATCCCGTGAGCCAGTTTATGAGTTCGATCCAATACATAAAACAGAACTCCTACTGTATAGAACAGGCCGCCCGCTATCAGCAGGTTCATACCCGTCATCGACATGGTAGCCGCCAACGGCTCCAATACCAAAACGACAAGCCAGCCCATCATTAAATAGATTATGAGAGGCAGAATCCGGTGACCTTTTTGTGGCAGGAGGTCAATAATAATCCCGATCATCGCCAATCCCCACACGATCGCAAACAGTGTCCAGCCAACTTCCCCCTGAAGGGTTACAAGCGTGAACGGCGTGTAGGTGCCGGCAATTAGAAGATAGATGGCTATATGGTCAAACTTTTGAAAGATAGTTTTCCATTTTCCTTTAAAACTGTGGTAAAGAGTGGAGAATGTGTAAAGAGCAAGGAGGGTAGAGCCGTATATCGTAAAGCTGACAATTTTCCAGGGATCGCCCTGCCCAATTGAAATGATTAACAAAATGATAAATCCGACTCCGGCTGCTAATGAACCGACCAGATGAGTAATGGAGTTGAATCGTTCGCCTTTATACATGTCTTGCTAAAGAGTGAGTAGTCTGATTCTGTAACACATACTTATGAATTACAGTTCTTGGAGAAGTAATCAGGAAATATCTTCGATTAGTTTTTCAAGTTGATGATTTACCTGATCCATTAATTCATTCTCTTTACCCTGAACATGTTGCAATTTGGATCGGAGCTCAAAAACCTCTTCTGAAATACTCAGACAGGCTAAAATCATTACAGTGGAATCGGGCTGATTTGATAACTGGTTTCGATAAATGCGGAATTTCTCATCAACGTATTGGGCAATTTTGCGCGTATTTTCGACCTCAGTTTCTTCAACTTTCAGTGGAATTTGCTTGCCGAGAATGGTCACCTTAATCGATTGCATATCAATTACCGAGGTGTTTGTCTAGTTTTTCAATTAATCCCGCAACCTGATGTCGCATGGCTATCCGTTCAGATTCACTGATTGATGAGAATATATCAGTTTGATCTTTTTGAATCTCTTCAAGCTTGGCTTTCAACTTTAAGTTCTCGCGCCCCAATTCTTTATTCTGTTTCTTAAGAGCATTAACCTGAGCTCGAATTTGTTCGAGCAGAGTTAGAAAAGTCTCTTTTTGGATTTCACTTGCCGCCATGAATTTTCAAATTACGATCTCAATTTTGCTCCTGTGCTTTTCTCAAGCGATTGAACAATTTTTTGAACTATTGGTTCTACATCTTTGATGTTCAACGTCTTATTAGAATCTAAAAAAGTAAGCCTAAAAGCAATACTTTTTTTGTCTTGCCCGATATTTTCACCTTCATAAACATCAAAAACTGAAACAGACTTTAATATCGTACCCGCTTCCCTTCGAATTGTTTCGGCCATATCCCCCGAGCGAACACTCTTGTCAACCGTAAATGCTGCATCAAATTCAAATACAGGGAATTTTGGAACAGGAGTGTATCGAATATCCGTTTTTACCAGATTTTGATCATACAGGAAGGTGAGATTTATTTCAGCCAGATAAGCGTCGCTTTCCACATCAAACCCCTTTAATGTGGTTTCCTCCACGCGTTTTAATGTACAGACCGTTTTTCCATTCAGTATATAATTGAGCCGGTGATTACCTTCAGCTTCCCGTTTCATCTCAATTTGAATTCCAAGGTTTTGGAAAAGAGCTTCAATATCTGCCTTGAGATCAAAAACCGTGAATGGAACAGGCTCTCCCTGCCAATCTGCATCTTTCTTTAATCCGCAAAGTCCCATCAGGAGGTGTACATTCTCCTCAACACCGTTTACCCAGTTTCCATTATCGCTTTTTCTGAAAATATGGCCCAGTTCAAAAAAGCGCAGGGTTCGCGCATTTCTGTTCAGGTTATATCGCAGTGATTTCAAAAATCCACCTTCAAGGTGAGTTCTGAGCGTTGTATTCTCTTGCGATACAGGGTTCAGTGTGTCGATCTGAAGATCTCTTTCTGCAAGTATATCAGCTTCTTTTTTTGAGAGCAGCGAATTTGTGGCAATCTCTTTATATCCCAAATTTTTTGCGAATGAGCGAATTCGCTGATGAAATACTTCCAGCTCTGAAAGCTCTTCAGGGGCCATGAAAGGTGCTGAGTCGGGGCTTGGGATGTTATTGTAATCAAATACACGTCCAACCTCCTCAATCAGATCAACCTCCCTTGAGATGTCGGGACGGAAGGGAGGGATGGTACATTTTAATATATCACTTTCCAGTTTATCTGTTTCAATCTCAAGACTGTTCAGTATGGAAGTTATTCGGTCTGTCTTTAATTCGGTTCCTAAAAGCCGGTTAACCCGTGAAATTCTCAAATTAACGCTCTTCTGATCACTCTTAACCGGGTGTACATCACTGTATCCTTCTACAATTGTACCGCCGGTGAGCTCAGCAATCAATTCTGCAGCCCTTTGTGCGGCTCTTAGCTGTATGGTTGGATCAATGCCCCGTTCAAAACGGTACGAGCTGTCTGTTTGAAGGGCGAGGCTTTTGGATGTTTTCCGGATTGATGACGGTTCAAAATAGGCGCTTTCTATCAGTATGGAGTCTGTAGCCTCGGTAACCTCACTGTTTTCACCACCCATTACTCCGGCAATGGCCACAGGGCCATTACCGTCACAAATAAAGAGTGAACCGGCAGGTACTTTACGAACAACGCTGTCGAGAGTGGTGAATGCGGTCTCTTTATTGAAACTCTTTACAATAATCTCTTTCCCGTTTATCAGCTTATAGTCAAAAGCATGGAGCGGCTGGCCAATCTCATGAAGCACAAAATTTGTGGCGTCCACAACATTATTTATGGGTCTCAAACCAATAGCCAAAAGACGGGTTTTAAGCCATTCAGGTGACTCTTTAACGGTTACATTCTCAACCAGCAGGGCTGCATAGCGATGGCATTTATCACTATCCTGAATTGAAATCCTGATACGCTCGTCAATGTTCCCCGGCTTAGGCTTAATTTCGGAATAAGGGTTCTTCAGGGAGGTTTCTACAACTGCAGAGAGATCCCTCGCTACACCGATGTGGCATGATGCATCCGGGCGGTTAGGGGTAAGGCCGATCTCAAATACAGTATCTTTTTCAATTTTGAGCTCCTGTTTGAGTTCACTTCCGGCCTCAGCGTCGGTATCAAGCACCATAATTCCTGAGTGGTCATCGCCAATTCCCAATTCAGATTTGGAGCAGATCATTCCGTGCGACTCTTCGCCACGCAGCTTGGCCTTCTTTATCTTCAGGTAGCTGCCGTCTTCCATAGGAACCGGAAGGGTAGAGCCAACGGTGGCTACGGGTACTTTTTGACCGGCAGCAACATTTTTGGCACCGCACACTATTTGAACTTCCTCTTTGCCAATATCTACGCGGCACACCTGGAGCTTATCGGCGTTAGGGTGAGATTTAACCTCAAGTACATCGCCAACAACAAATCCTTCAAAATCTGATCCAATCCGTTCGGCCTCTTCAACTTCAAGGCCAAGCAGGGTTAATTTCTCTTCAGTCTGTTCGGGAGTAAGGTCAAAGTCGAGATACTGTTTTAACCAGTTGTATGAGATTTTCATTGGAGAGTACTCAGGTAAATAATTTTAATATTTCTTTAACTCAGATATATGCCAATATTCAATTGGAATAACTTTTAAGGCCTCACTTAATAAGCTATACCTGAAAGGATTGCAGAGCTATTTAAGATTTAAACTGATTCAGAAAGCGAATATCATTTTCATAAAGAAGGCGTATATCATCAATGCCGTAGCGCAGCATGGCAATGCGATCTACACCCATACCGAATGCGAAACCGGTATACTTCTCTGAGTCAACACCTGCTGCATCAAATACATTGGGGTCAACCATTCCCGCACCAAGTATTTCGAGCCACTGTCCGCCATTTTCACTGCCCCACCAAACATCCATTTCAAGACTGGGTTCGGTAAAGGGGAAAAAGGAGGGACGAACCCTGTATTTTACATCGCTGCCGTACATTAGCCTGGCAAACATAACGAGTGTTTCGATTAATTCACCCATCGTTACGTGTTCGTCAACATACAGCCCTTCAACCTGGTTAAACTGGAAGTACGATTTTGCTGTAACGGCTTCATTCCTGAAAACACGTCCGGGCATGATTGATCTCAGCGGCGGTTTTTGTTCCTTCATCAGCCGGATCTGAACGGGCGATGTATGGGTTCGAAGCACAAGGTCGTCCACTTTCGGATCATCAGACTTCCTAACGAAGAACGTATCCTGCATATCCCGAGCCGGGTGGTCGGGCGGGAAATTCAGGGCGGTAAAATTGTGAAAATCATCTTCCAGTTCCGGGCCGTCAGCAATGTTAAAACCAAGACGAAGAAAGATCTGTTTGATTTCATCGAGTGCCTGCGTAAGGGGATGGAAGGAGCCGGTGAATGAGGGTTCTACAGGAAGTGTAATATCATCAAGGGCGCCAAACTCCTTTTTTGTAGAAGACTCAAGCTCCTTTTTGGCGGTATCAAACTTGTTTTGTGCCAGGACCTTCACTTCATTCATCGCCTTGCCCACAGCGGCTTTTTCCTGTTTGGGAACGCTGCCCATCAGTTTGAACATCTCCTGAACATCTCCATTTCTGGATAGAAATTTCAGTCGAAAAGCTTCCAGTTCATCATTGCCGGATAGATTGAAATCCTGGATCTCTTTTTTGAGTTGTTCAATTTTATCGATCATGTAGAAATCTGTTAAAATCTAACCCTGAAGAAGTTGAGATGGGTTAATCTGAAAAGTATGTGATAAAAAAAAACCGGCAAACCTGTTGAGAGATCTGCCGGCTGTAATAAAATGGAAGAAATTAATTTACTGCTTCTTTTACAATGGCAGTGAATGTTTCCGGATCGCGTACAGCAATATCAGCTAACATTTTTCGATTAATTTCGAGCCCGTTGGACTTCATTCCGTGAATCAGTTTTCCGTAGGTGGTTCCGTTTAACCGGGCAGCTGCATTAATACGTGCAATCCAAAGACGTCGAAACATTCGTTTACGAACTTTCCGATCGCGGTACTGGTATTGAAGACCTTTCTCTACCGCATTTTTGGCAACAGTATAAACGTTTTTGCGTCTGCCCCAGTAGCCTTTCGCCTGCTTTAGAATCTTGCGGCGACGGCGACGGGAAGCCACCAAATTTGTTGAACGTGGCATTTTTACTAACGTTTAATGGTTTAAAATTTGATTATCCGTAGGGGAGAAGCGCTTTGACAGATTTTACATCAGCATCGTGTACTAATGTATCTTTGCCAAGGTTGTTCTTCCTTTTGGGTGATTTCTTTGTAAGAATATGACGTTTATAAGCTTTTTTACGCTTAATTTTACCGGATCCGGTAAATTTAAACCGCTTTTTGGCGCCGCTATTCGACTTCATTTTAGGCATAGCTTGCTTAATTATCTGAATAATTATAAAGACTGCTAAGATAGCAAGGATTATTATGTGATAAAAGAGAAGTTTTAACCTTTTGATGGAGAGAGAATCATAATCATTCTTCGTCCTTCCATAGTTGGGTTTGATTCAATCTTACTTACGTCATCCAGCGACTCTGCAAGTTCTTTTAATAGCTTTTCTCCCTGTTCGGTGTAGAGCATATCACGCCCCCGAAACTGTACGGTTGCTTTCACTTTATCTCCGCCCTCAAGAAATTCTCGAGCGTGCCGGGTTTTAAACTCAAGGTCATGATCATCTGTTGTTGGCCGAAAGCGAAGTTCCTTTACCTGGATAGTGTGCTGTTTCTTTTTGGCTTCCTTCTCTTTCTTCTTCTTCTCATACATGTATTTGCCAAAATCGATCACTTTACAGACCGGTGGCTTTGCATCCGGAGCTACCTCTACCAGATCCATTTTAAAGGATTCTGCTATTTCCAAAGCTCTTTCAATCGATACAATCTCGTGTTCGTCATCAGGTTTGATTAGGCGCACTTTGGATGAACGAATTTCATCGTTCACCTTTGGGCGATCATCATTCCGTTGTCTTCTCATGGTGTTTCTTCTTGCGATAAGATACCTCTGTATTTTTATTTATGGTTTGGTGGCAGTGAGCGGGAAGTGTTTTCTTCCTTCACCTTATTAAAAAAATCATCAAACGAAAACGTTCCAATATCGCCCATTTTATGCCTTCTGGCCGATACTGTACCATTCTCCTTCTCTTTTGCTCCTACAATTAACATATATGGAATTTTTGCATTTTCTGCATCCCTTATTTTTGCGCCAATCATTTCAGAGCGGGAGTCTACCTCTACACGAATTCCGATCTCCTTAAACCTGTCGGCACAACTTTGCCCGTAATCGTTGAAATCTTCCGAAATAGGGAGGATTTTAATTTGAACAGGGGAGAGCCAAAGAGGAAAATCTCCGGCAAAATGCTCAATCAATATACTTACAAAACGTTCCATGGATCCAAATGGAGCACGGTGAATGATAACCGGCCGGTGCTTATCATTGTCTGAACCGATGTAGGTAAGGTCAAACCGTTCGGGCATTACATAATCGACCTGTACGGTACCGAGCTGCCATTTTCTGCCAATGGCATCTCGAATGATAAAATCGATTTTGGGGCCGTAAAAACTGGCCTCTCCCAAAGCAACTTTATAATCAAGACTCATCTCATCGGCAACCTCGCGTATCTCCTGTTGTGCACGTTCCCAATACTCTGATTCCCCGCCATATTTATCTTCATTCTCATCCCGGAATGAGAGACGTATGTCTACCGGCATGCCGAAGGTTTTAAATACAAATTGCGTCAGCTCGATCGTTTTTTTAATCTCGTCCTTGAGCTGATTGTGTGTACAGTAGATGTGAGCGTCATCCTGGGTGAATCCGCGAACTCTTGAGAGTCCGTTCAATTCACCGCTCTGCTCGTATCGATAAACCGTTCCAAATTCTGCCAACCGCAGCGGCAGATCCCGATAGCTTCGAAGATCATTTGAATAAATACGGTGGTGATGCGGACAGTTCATGGGTTTCAGCATGTACTCTTCATCATCAACCTGCATAGGATTGTATTGTGAATCCTGATAGTATGGGTAGTGCCCGGAGGTTTTATAGAGTTCAATATTTCCAATATGAGGCGTAATCACCTCTTTGTATCCTCTTCGAACCTGTTCATCCCGAAGAAAAGCCTCAAGAGTTCTTCTCAAAACAGCCCCGTTTGGCAACCATAAAGGCAGGCCCGATCCAACCATCCGATCCATCATATAGATACCAAGCTCCTTGCCCAGTTTTTTATGATCCCGTTTTTTAGCCTCTTCAAGCTGTTCGAGATACTCATCCAGTAATTTCTGTTTCGGAAACGACACTCCATATATTCGAGTAAGCTGTTTACTGTTCACATCACCGCGCCAATAGGCACCGGCCAAATTTGTGAGTTTAACAGCTTTAATAAGAGAGGTGTCGGGGATATGCGGGCCGCGGCATAGATCCGTAAATGAACCCTGCTCGTAAAACGTGATTGTTCCGTCTTCAAGATCTTTGATAAGATCAACCTTGTACTCGTTATTGCGGGCTTTATAAAATTCGAGAGCTTCCTCTTTAGAAACTTCTTTCTGTTTGAATTCAGATTTATTCCTGGCCAGTTCGATCATCTTCTTTTCAACTTCAGGAATTTGCTCCTGGCCAAATGGCTCATCGCCAAAATCAATATCGTAATAGAATCCGGTCTCAATAGGAGGGCCGATGCCAAACTTGGCATCAGGATACAACTCCTGCACAGCTTCGGCAAGAAGGTGAGCTGAGGAGTGCCAGAAGGTATATTGCCCTTCATCACTGTCCCATGTGTTTATGGAAATGGTTGCATCTTGGGTAATCGGAACATCAAGGTCTTTAATTTCACCATTTACAGTTACGCTCAATGCATTTCTGGCTAAACCTTTTGATATACTCTCTGCAACTTCCAGGCCGGTAATATTTTTTTTAAACTCTTTTTTTGCTCCGTCAGGAAAAGTCAGGGTTATGGAGTCTTCTGGCATTAATTTATTACTATGGGAAATATGAATATTATATTTTTAATATCTGTTAGGCGAAAAATACAAAATCCTGACATTCCATTAAACCATTATCTATATCATATTTGGTAATTTATACCATTGAGAAGAGTCCTTATTATGATCTGTGTAATATAACAACTCATTTTTGCCGCAATTAAAATTAAAAAACGGCATTTACGAATGGATAAGACTAAAAATATCAATGTAGTATCGGGTCGCTTTTTTGATGATGAAGCGATGTTTCTGTACGACTGCAAAACATTGCTGATTATTGATGCAAATGAAGCCGCAGTACAAAGGTATGGATACAGTAAGGCTGAATTCAGACAAAAAAAGATTTCAGACCTTGGAGAGTACCTTGATAAACCTCCCGGTAATGGTGACTTGAAAACGTGGCCCGACTCCATTTGGAAACATTTCAGTAAAACCGGCAAGTCTTTTTATATACAGTTCACCAAGCAGCTCATTCAATACCAAAACAGACAAACCGAGCTGGCTGTTGCTCACGATATTTCTGAACGTTTTAACTCTCCGGATTCTAAGCTGCCACAGCTGCCAAAAGTTGATGTAATCAAAGACCGCTTGCCAATGGCCACAATTGTGTGGGATGAAGAGGGAAATGTAACAGAGTGGCCGGAGGCAGCAAAAGAGATATTTGGATGGAGTTTCAATGAATTAAAGGGTAAAAATCTATTTGATACAGGAATCTTGCCCGATCATATTATTGATGATGCAGAAATTAATCTGAATAATTTTATTCACTCCCGGCAACCCTACCTGACAATAGATTCCAAACATCTAACCAAATCAGGAGAAACCATCTGGTGTACCTGGCATTTGGCTGCTATGTTCGATCCGTCAGGCAAGTTGCATAGTATCTACTCTATGGTAGAGGATATTACCAGTAAACGAGTTGCCGAACTGAGCCTGCGAGAATCAGAAGAACGTTTCAGGGTTTTAAGTGAAGCCTCTCTGGTAGGGGTTTACATGACCCAGGGTAAACGATTTAAATATGTAAACCCCAGGATATGTGAAATGAGCGGTTACAGTAAGGATGAACTGCTTAATGATTTCAATCCGTTCAAACTCTTTCATAAGGATGATCGAAACAGAATGGAACGCCTGCGTGAGCTTTGGCTGCAAAATAAAATTGAATCTTTTGAAGAAGAAGTACGCGCAGTTAGCAAAACAGGCAAGGTTATTCATATTAAAGTATATGCATCAAAAATACTTCTAAAAGACAAACCGGCACTTATTGGCGTGGTTGTTGATCAGACAAAACAGATAGAGGCCAATAAACGATATAAAATTTCGGTAGACAGCTACAGGGCCCTTTTCGACTCGATTGGAGATTCAATTTACATTCAAAATTTGAACGGTAAGTTTATTGAGGTGAATAAAACGGCCCTTGAAACGTATGGATACAGCCGTGATGAGATAATCGGCAAAGATCCCTCATTTTTGGCCGCTCCGGGGAAAGTTGATCTGGATGCTACATATGAGCTATTTGAAAAGGCACTTAACGGTGAGCACCAGCGATTCAAGTGGTGGGGCAAGCGAAAGAATGGAGAAATATTCCCGAAGGAGATTCAGCTGAATCCCGGCAATTATTTTGGAGAAACCGTTGTAATTGCAATTGCACGCGATATATCCGATCAGTTTGAGCAGCAGCTTGAGCTAAAGCAAAACGAACAGCTGTTTCGTCAACTGTTTCTAAGTGCTCCGATTGGAATTGCCCTGCTTGACGAGCACAAAGAGATTCAAATGGCCAATCAGGGTTTTGAAGAGATCTTCGGATACAATATCCAGGATATTAAGGGGCTTGAAATAGATTCTGTTATCGCTCCGGATGATAAAGTAGAAGAAGCAAAAAGTCTTTCAGCCAGCACAGAACCTTTTGAATTTTCGAGTGTAAGAAGAAAAAGTGACGGAAGCCTGGTCGATGTAATTATTTACGGCGTACCTGTGGTGGTGGATGATAAAACGATTGCCATCTATGGAATATATGTTGATATAACGGATAGAAACCGGGTTGAAAAACAGGTCAGGAATTCATTAAGGGAAAAAGAAGTACTTCTGTCTGAAATACATCACAGAGTTAAAAATAACCTTGCTGTAATTACGGGCCTTTTGGAGCTTCAATCGCATAAACTGGAAAATGAAATTGCAAGCAAGGCGCTAAAAGACAGCCAGATGAGGATTCATTCGATGGCTCTGATACACGAGAAGCTCTATCAGAATGAGACACTATCAAAAATAAGTTTCGATAACTACATCAGAGACCTGATTGAAGTGATAAAGAGATCACACAATACCCACGTAAGACCGGTAGAGATTCAGATAGACGCCGAAGAAATAGAGTTCACCATTACACAGGCCATACCTTGTGGGTTGCTCTTGAATGAAATTCTGACAAATTCATTCAAACATGCATTTCCCGGCTCCTTTAAGGGCAACCCGATAATCCAAATTACGCTTAAGCAGTTAAATGAAGAGGAGGTGAATCTTGTAATTACCGACAACGGGATAGGCTTGCCTGATAATTTTGAAAATCTCGGGAAACGGTCTTTGGGATTAACATTGATTAAGACTCTAAACAAACAGCTGAATGCCAAAATGATGATCAGCGAGAACAATGGGACATCATTTAACTTTACGTTCAAGCATGAATCACTGCTGTCTGTTTAATTCACTTATTCAGACAGTAATCCGCGTCTTCTTAACAGATTCGTGACATCAGGTTCGCCGCCCCTGAAGTCGCGGTACAGGTCCATAGCTTCTCTGCTGCCACCTTGCGACAGTATTGTACTTCTGTAGTGGTCTCCGTTTTCCCGGGTCAGGCCGCCCCGCTCTTTCATGAATGCGAAGGCATCGGCTGCCAGTACTTCACTCCAGATATAGGCGTAGTAATTAGCTGAATAGCCACCCGAGAAAATATGGGCAAAATAGGCTGATTTATATCTTGGCGGAATTGCGGGATTATTTAATCTGTATTTGGCCAGTGAAGTCTGCTCAAAGCCTGCCACGTTATCGGGTATCTGATGGGTTGGCAACAGGTGCCACTCCATATCGACCATGGTAGCAGCAAGATATTCGTAGGTATCAAAACCCTGGTTAAAATCTCGCGCAGCAATTACCCGATTGAGCAGATCTTGCGGGATTCGTTCACCGGTTTCATGATGCACGGCATAGTTCTCCAGTACCTCCGGATGTATTGCCCAATCCTCTTCAAAAGTAGATGGGAACTCTACAAAGTCGCGGGGAACTGAGGTGCCGGCCAGTGAAGGATAGGTTACATCAGAAAATAATCCATGAACGGCATGGCCCATTTCGTGGAACAGGGTTGTTACATTGCCAAAGCTGATCAGTGCCGGCTCACCCTCGGCAGGAGGGGAGATGTTGAGTACATTTACAACGACAGGTTTCTGGTTTCTGAGTTCAGATTGAACCACAAAAGAGTTCATCCAGGCGCCGCCGCGTTTAGAGTCTCTGGCAAAATAATCAGCATAAAATAGGCCCAGCTGTTCGCCATCATGGTCAAAAACATCAAATACACGCACATCTTCGTGATATACCGGAAGATCGTGACGCTCTTCAAAGGTGATGCCATACAGTCTGTTCATGGCGTAAAAGACACCATCTTCAAGTACACGGTTTAATTCAAAGTATGGACGAACCTCATCTTCATCGATATCATACTTTGCCTTTCTTACTATTTCCGCATAATACTCCCAATCCCACGGCATCAGTTCACCTTCAATACCGTCTTCCCTCATGGCTTCGATAATTTGATCAGCTTCTTCATCGGAATTCTTAATCACAGCCGGGATTAAACCTGTAAGCATCTCAAGAACCCTCTCCGGGTTTTCACCGGTTTGCGGTTCAAGTGCAAAATGGGCAAAGCTTTGATATCCTAAAAGTTCAGCGCGCTCAGCTCTCAACTCAACCAGCTCCAGAACAATAGGGGTGTTATCTATTCCACCGTTTTCACCAATGCCCCTGTAAGCAGAGGCATTCCAAACTTTTTCTCTCATATCACGGTTCCGGAGCGACGTGAGCACCGGCTGCCGGGTTGTGTTGGTGATAGACAAGAGGTATTTGTTCTCATGGCCGCGGTTTTCTGCAGCTTCTTTTGCCGCAGCAATACGGTCACTGCTCAGTCCATCAAGCAGATCCGGATTATCCACAACTACAGCCCGCTCTCGGGATATCTCCAAAAGGTTCTCCTGAAATTGGGTTGTGAGAGATGAAACCCGTTCATTAATCTCTCTCATACGCGCCTGCTGACTGTCATCGAGCTGTGCGCCGGCCCGAACAAAATCTCTATATGTATCCTTAAGAAGTTTCAGTGATTCTTCATCTAACTCTAAATCTTCACGATTCTCATAAAGTGTACCAATTCTTTCAAATAGTGCACGGTTGAGCAAGATATTGTCTGAATGTGCGGCAAGTTTAGGAGCCAGCTCCGACTGTATACCCTGCAGTTTATCATTGGTATGAGCCGAAGTCAGATTAGAGAAGACCCGCTGCACGCGTGTTAACAGTTCACCGCTCTCTTCCATGGCAACTATGGTATTCTCAAAATCAGGGTCTTCAGGGTTGGTAGCGATTGCCTCTATTTCCGCAAGCTGCTCCTCCATTCCCTTTACGAAAGCCGGCATGTAGTGCTCATCATTAATTGCATTAAAATCAGGTGCTTCAAAAGGAAGGGTACTGGGCGTAAGGAACGGGTTATCTGTCATTGGGTCAGGTTCAGAACATGAATTTAAAAAAAAGGTAAAGCAGAAAATTGTCAGAAATAGGGGGGAATACTTTATAATAATTGGCATAGAATTTCATTGTGTTATGTGAGAAGTACTGCTTGATGATTTATCGGTTCCGGTAATTACCTGAACTTGTTGATGAATCTTCACGTCAGAATTTTACACTTAATTTTAAAACAAACTGAAATATAAGGCTTTAGAGAGGAAACTTTGAGGAAGTGGGTTTAGGCAGATTCGAACTGCCGACCTCATCGATGTCAACGATGCGCTCTAACCAACTGAGCTATAAACCCGAATGATTTAAATATAAGCCCATCAACATTTGAAATGCAAAGGAATTTGATGATTCTTTCTTTCAGCTGAGTGATAAGCTTCGTATTTTTCCGTTCTTTGAAAATTTTTTAAGAATATGCATAACAGACGAGCCGCACGCGAAGCCGCCCTAAAATCCATTTACGCCGTTGAAGTTGGCGGGAACAAAACCCAGGACGTTACGAAGAATATTATTAAAGCATCGCTTGATAGTGATACCGATTCTGTAAAATATGCAGAGAAGCTGTTGCTCAAAACCGTTGACTTTAAAGAGGAGTATGATCTGATCATACAAAAGCACATCAATAACTGGGAAGTTGCACGATTGGCAATTATTGACAAGCTGATTCTCAGAATGGCAATTTCCGAATTTCTATACTTTGATGATGTACCCACAAAAGTAACCATAAACGAAGCCATTGAACTTGCAAAGAGCTATTCTACCCGAAAAAGCGGTAATTTTGTGAACGGAATACTTGACGCCATTTTAAATGAGTTCAAGAAGGAAGGGAAAATTAAGAAGAAGGGCAGAGGCTTGATTGAATCCTCATCAAATGAATGAACAAATTATAGCAATTGGCGACATACACGGCTGTCTTAAAACCGTGAAGGCATTATGGAAGAAACTTGAGCCTCATTCCGATCATATACATCTGTTTATTGGTGATTATATTGATCGGGGACCGGATTCAAAAGGAGTTGTTGATTTCCTGCTTGAAAAGAAAAACGAACGCAACTGTGTTTTTCTGAGAGGCAATCATGAACAGATGCTGCTCGACGCCCTCGAGAAAGGTGATGCCTACAACTGGATGTTGAACGGTGGGGATACTACGCTCAAATCATATGGTGATCAGGTTCGCGTAAATGAGATACCGCAAGATCATATCGACTTTTACAGCCTGACTCTCCCTTACTACGAAACGGATAACTACTTTTTTGTACATGCAGGTGCACCGCCTCATCAGACGCTTAAAGAGAGTAAATCAGATCCCGAAGCGCGTAAGTTTTTTCTTTGGGGAAGAGAACATCTCAATGCGGCGGAAACCGCCTGGGAAAAAACAGTTGTTTTCGGACACACCCCAAGATCTTCTCCCATCAAAAAAAACAAAATGATTGGCATTGATACCGGTTGCGTATACAACCGGCTCGGTTATGGAAAGCTGACGGCTGTTCAACTTCCGGAAATGAAATTCTTTCAACAATCCTCTCTCGACTAATTTTTTAACTTTAGAATCTATATGAATTTGAAATGCGGTATAGTTGGTCTGCCCAACGTCGGTAAATCAACACTTTTTAATGCGCTGAGTAATGCCGGTGCTGAAGCAGCAAATTTTCCTTTTTGCACCATCGATCCGAATGTTGGCCTGGTGCCGGTTCCTGATGAACGCCTCGACCAACTTGCGAATCTGGTTAATCCCAAAGTGACCGTACCGGCCACCATCGAGTTTGTGGATATAGCAGGCCTGGTAAAAGGTGCATCTGAAGGAAAGGGTAAAGGCAACGCTTTTCTATCTCACATTCGTGAAGTGGATTTGATCGTACACGTGGTGCGATGTTTTGATGATGATGACGTGATTCATGTTGAAGGATCCATTGATCCGGAGAGAGACATTCACATTATTGAGGATGAACTTATTCTTAAGGATCTGGAGTCTGTTGAGAAACGGGTGGATAACCTTAAAAAGCAATCAAAGAGTGGCGATAAAAAAATGTCGGCACAGCTCGAGATTGTAGACCGCCTTGCCAAACACCTGCAGGATGGTAACACTGCCCGAACATTTGAGGTAACCCATGAGGAGAAACAGGCTTACAGAGACCTATCCCTTCTCTCCGATAAACCCGTTCTGTATGCCTGTAATGTTTCTGAAACAGATGTTAACAGCGGTAATGAGTATGTAGAAACCGTTCGTAAGGTTGCAGCTCGTTTTAATGACGAATTGGTCATTTTCTGTGCTAAAATCGAAGCAGAGATCGCTGAACTGGACGATGAAGGGAAAGAGATGTTTCTTGAGGAGCTTGGCATAGAGAGTGCAGGGCTCGATCGGTTGATTCAGGCTGCTTATAAAAAGCTCGGGTTGATTACTTATTTCACAGCCGGCCCCAAGGAAGTTCGCGCCTGGACGATCAAAAAAGGCATGAAAGCACCGCAGGCTGCTGCAGTTATTCACACGGATTTTGAAAAAGGATTCATTCGTGCCGAAACGATATCCTTCAGTGACTACGTAGAATTGGGCTCGGAAAAAGCAGCGCGGGAAGCCGGAAAAATGCGCCAGGAAGGAAAAGAGTACATCGTAAACGACGGCGATGTGATGCTCTTCCGGTTTAATGTGTAATTTAGCGGTTATTTAACCGCCCGGTATTAACAGGCTGTAATACATCTTCAGGTTCACGATATTTAATGACTGCTGTGTCGGGCGGAACGCGATTGGGTTCAACCCGGTCGTGAACTACCCAGGCATCGGGATAGAATTGCTTCAGCAGTCTTGAGAATTCAATGGCCATGTCGCGATCATGAAAATCCCCGGCACGAACCCTGTAGTAAGGCTGGCGGAAAAAGACATAGGCTTCCGGTGCATAGCCGGCTATTGTTGAATCCGCCCAGGCCATAAAATTATCCTTGGTCGTATCGGCATGAACCACATCACGGGTTGAGAGTATCTGGACACGGAATCCGGCATATTCATCGACATCGCGGTCGTCTTTAATCACTTCACGTGTGAAAATCTCCGGCATATCATGATCCATGTCTAAAAACTGATCGGAAAGGCTGCTTCGGCTTTCCACAAGCATCCTGTCAAATTCATCGAGATTTTCGAGTACGTACTCCTCAAGAATTATATCTGTGAGTTCAAAATAGGGTGATGCTGCTTCCTTCTCAGCTTCGGTGACAGGCTCTGTAGTGGAGCAACTCCATAAAAACAGAAACAGCAGAACAGGAATGTAAGCGTGTTTAATCATAAAAAATAGATATTAGACACCTACCGGATGCCAGGTTGTTTTGGTTTCCTGAAAATCCAGAATTAAGTATGGATTTTCATGGGTATCATCCGCCCAGTTTTTACTGTCGTAATGAACTACCCGCTTAACGCTTATAGATGCATTTTCATCTATAAGTTTCCGGGTTTCTTTATCAAAAATAGTATTGAGAACCGCATTTACATCCATATGGCTGCTCAGGTGATCAACCATCTCTTCCCGGTAACCGGTTAAAATATTTACCACACCTGCGGGTACATCGGATGCATGAAGAACCTCTCCAAAACTTACAGCCGGCAAAGGATTGCTCTCTGATGCCAGGATTACACATGTATTGCCACCTGCAATTACCGGTGCTATCAGGGAGATGATGGAGAGGAGCGGGTCCTCATCCGAGGCTATGATACCGACCACACCGGTAGGTTCGGGCGCGCTGAAATTAAAGTGCGAACTTGCAACCGGATTTACGGTACCGAAAACCTGTGGATATTTATCCGTCCAGCCCGCGTAATAGATGAGCCTGTCTACCGAGAGTTCAACTTCATATACGGCCTCTTTGGATTTCATGCCAAGCAGCTCCAGTTCCCTGATAAATTGATCCTTGCGTCCTTCCAGCATTTCAGCAATCCGATAGAGTACCTGTCCGCGATTGTAAGCCGACCTGCCGCTCCAGTCTTTTGAGGCTGTTCTTGCTGCCAATACCGCATCTCTGACATCTTTACGCGTGCAGCGGCATGCATTGGCAACTACCTTGTCATTACTGTTATTAACCTTGTAGGTTCGGTCGGATTCACTTCTGGGGAATTTCCCGCCAACATAGGTTTTGTAGGTTTTTAAAACGTCAATTCTGTCTGACATGACTTAATTTGTTAAAATGTTGTTTTGAATTAGCATGGCTATTCTGCCTGTAATCTCATTCCTTATTTGAGTTTCACGTAGGGGTACAATCCATGCAACCCGCCTTCACGACCCACTCCACTCTCTTTGTATCCTCCAAAGGGTGAGGTTGGGTCAAACTTATTAAAGGTGTTAGCCCAAACCACGCCGGACCGTAATTTTTGACTGATTTTAAATATTTTAGAACCTTTGTCCGTCCAAATACCTCCGGCAAGCCCGTAGGGTGTATTATTGGCCTTTTCCACCGCTTCCTCAGGTGTTCGGAAAGTTTGAATCGTCAAAACAGGCCCGAAAATTTCTTCCTGTACAATCCGGTTACTTTGTGCCACACCGGTAAATATGGTAGGCTTGCAGAAATAACCTTTATCCGGCAGGCTTGATGAGTTGCTTTGATGGATGGTTGCCCCCTCCTTAATACCTATTTCAATATACTCATTGATCTTATTGAACTGCATTTTGGAATTAATGGCCCCGATATCCGTATTTTTATCCAGCGGATCACCCACAATCAAGGTTTCCATTCTTTGCTTCAGTTTCTTAATCAGTTTGTCGGCAATGCCCTCCTGTACCAGCAATCGCGATCCGGCACAGCAAACATGGCCCTGGTTAAAGAATATGGCGTTCACAATACCCTCAACGGCCTGATCCACTGAAGCATCCTCAAAAATAATGTTGGGTCCTTTACCTCCCAGTTCAAGGGTAAATTTCTTCTCTGTTCCCGCTAAAGATTTCTGAATAATTTTACCAACCTCTGTAGACCCGGTAAACGCAATTTTGTTGATGTCGGGATGATCCACAATAGCAGCTCCTGTCTGACCTGCTCCTGTAACAATATTTACAACGCCTGCCGGCAACCCTGCATCCATGCAGATCTCTGCAAATTTCAGTGCGGTTAAAGATGTGGTTTCGGCCGGTTTCAACACAACGGTATTGCCCGTTGCCAGGGCAGGAGCGATTTTCCATGCAAGCATCAGAAGCGGAAAGTTCCAGGGGATGATCTGTCCGCATACACCTACGGGCTCAGCTTTTCTGCCCGGGAAGGCGTAGTCCAGTTTATCGGCCCAGCCGGCATAATAGAAGAAGTATGCAGCAGCCAGAGGAACGTCTACATCACGTGATTCGCGGATCGGTTTTCCGCCATCCATCGATTCGATAATGGCCAGCTCTCTGGCCCGCTCCTGGATCATTCTTGCAATCCGGTAGATATATTTTCCTCTCTCACGGGCCGGTAATTTACTCCAAACTTTATCATAGGCTTTGCGGGCTGCCTTTACCGCTTTGTCCACGTCTTCTGAAGTCCCTTCAGCAAATTCCGCAAGAACCTCTTCGGTAGCCGGATTGATCGATTTAAAATAGCGCTTCTTGGCCGGTACAGAAAAGGAACCATCAATATAGTGTTGATACTGCTCCCTGATCTCTACAAAATCACTGCTCTCAGGTGCCGGGCTATAGTTCCAAAAAGATGCAAAATCATGCTTCAGGTCCGCATTTGGAGATGTGGGCTTCGCAGAGCCGTTGGCAGTGGCTTCACCTTCATTTTTTTTCGTTTTCTCAGACATAATATGTGTACCGTTTTAAAATCGTTTAATCTTCAGAGAAGTAGTGCAGGCTTTGATATACTCCTGTTTCCTGTTTTACAATCTGCATCAACAGGTCGTTTGTGAGTGAGCTTGCCCCAAACCGGAACCAGTTGGGCGTAAGCCATGCCGCCCCCAGTGTTTCCTTAACCAAGACAAGATATTGCAGTGCCTCTTTCGCCTTTCGAATACCGCCGGCGGGTTTCATGCCTACCATAATGCCCGTGTCACCGTAAAAATCTCGAATGGCTTCCAGCATAACCAGTGTAACCGGTTGCGTTGCCGCAGGAGATATTTTTCCGGTTGAGGTTTTAATAAAATCCGCTCCCGCATACATCGCAATGTCGCTTGCCGTGCGCACATTTTCATAGGTTTCGAGCTCGCCGGTTTCAAGAATAACCTTTAGATGAGCTTCTCCACAGGCCTCTTTTATAGCGGCAATTTCATCAAAAATAAAATTGTAGTTCCCCTTCAAAAATTCACCGCGAGAAATTACCATATCAATTTCATCGGCTCCGCTATCAACGGCAAACTTGGTGTCATCCAGTTTAACCTGCAGCTGAGCCATTCCGCTGGGAAAAGCAGTGGCAACGCTTGCCACATAAATGCCGGTGCCTTTCAGCGCCTTTTTTGCTGTGGCTACCATATTCGGATATACGCAAACGGCGGCTACAGAAGGCAGTTGTGGCATCGGGGCATAGGGCACCCTTGCCTTACTGCACATTTGAATCACTTTGCCTTCAGAATCTTTTCCCTCCAGGGTTGTCAGGTCAATCATGCTTAGTGCCAGCTTAAGGGCCTGAACCTTGGACTCTTTTTTGATACTTCGCTTATTTAAGCGTGATACACGCTCTTCAACCCCAACCTTATCGATTGGGATAGTTTGATTAAAATCGGGAATGGAAATAACGCTCATAAATTATTTTCTTTAAAAACTTGAATTCAAAGGTACGGAACTTCAAACTTGAGTAAAAGAACCTGAAAAACAGAAAAGCCCGAAATGTCTCCACTCCGGGCCTTTCAGTCAATCACTAATCAGATTATTCAATTACCGGCCCGGCCTTTAGAAGCTCATTACTTGCCAGTTCAGAGAACTTTTCAAAATTCCGTTTAAACATGTCTGCGAGTTCAGCCGCCTTTTTGTCGTAAGCGTCTTTATCTTTCCATGTATTTCGGGGAATGAGTACGTTATCGGGTACTCCGGTCACTTTTTTGGGAATTTGTAGGCCAAATATTGGCTCCTCTACATAATTTACATCATCCAGATTTCCGGCAATCGCTTCATTTAGCATCTTGCGGGTGTGCGAGAGTTTCATACGAGAACCGGTTCCATACATCCCGCCGGTCCAGCCGGTATTTACCAGCCACACATTGGAGTTATGCTTCCTGATCTTTTCGGCAAGCAGTTCAGCATAAACAGTAGGGTGCAGCGGCATAAAAGGTGCCCCAAAGCAAGCAGAGAAGGTAGCCTGCGGTTCGGTAACTCCACGTTCGGTTCCGGCAACCTTGGCAGTGTATCCGCTGATGAAGTGATACATAGCCTGTTCGGGTGTTAGCTTGGAAATAGGGGGGAGCACCCCGAATGCATCGGCGGTTAAAAAGATTACGTTCTCTGGATGCCCTCCAATTCCCGTTTCGCTGGCATTCGGTATAAATGATATCGGATAGGAACAGCGAGTGTTCTGAGTGAGGCTGTCATCATCAAAATCCGGCACCCTGTCTTTATTAACAACAACATTTTCAAGTATTGTACCCGGCATTTGCGTTGTCTGATAGATCTCGGGTTCTTTCTCAGCTGATAGATTGATCGTTTTTGCATAACATCCGCCTTCAAAGTTGAAGATGCCGTCTTCACTCCATCCGTGTTCATCATCACCAATTAAAACCTTATCGGCATCAGCAGAGAGCGTGGTTTTACCGGTTCCTGAGAGGCCAAAAAAGACAGCTGTCTTTCCATCATGCTCCATATTGGCCGAGCAGTGCATAGCCATTACATCCCGTTTAGGTAACAGGTAATTCAATACTGCAAAAATGCCTTTTTTCACTTCGCCGGAATAGAGTGTACCTCCAATCAGAATCAGCTTCTTTTCAAAACTGCAGAGTATAAAGGTACTTGATCGTGTACCATCAACCTCAGGGTTAGCCTGAAAGGTTGGAGCAGCCAATACGGTAAAACCCGGCTCGATGTTTGTCAGTTCATCATCAGGCGGGTTGATAAACATATTGTGTGCAAACAGGCCGTGATATGCTGCTGCACTCACCACGCGGACATTAAGCCTGTATTTTGGATCCGCACCGGCATAAAGATCTTTTACATAAAGTTTCTTGTCTGTCAGATATCCGGCTACTTTTTTATGAAGATTATCGAAAATCTCAGAAGAGATGGGCTTGTTAAATCCGCCCCAGTCGATATCATCTTTTGTGGATGGCTCTTCAACCGTGAATTTATCAAGCGGAGACCTGCCGGTGTATTTACCGGTATGAACCAACAGAGCGTGTTTGTCTGTTAAAACGGCTTCTCCATTGCTGATAGCCTGCTCGTATAGCTCGGAGGGATTGAGGTTCCAAAGTACATTTTCACTGTCTTTTAGTCCCAGGTAGTCGAGTCCGTATTTACTTTTTGGTTGCTTATGATATTGATTCATTTCTGAATAATTTCTTTTTATAGTCATTTAATAAATAGTAGAGCTCATCGTGAATAAAAAAGAGTAAATGATGAGCATGAAGTTTTTATGAGGAAAAATTGAATTATATCTCAAGTTTTAAAGGTAGGACATTCGCTTAATTTTATGAAAAGAAAAGCGCTTTTTTGAATCTTTTTACCGATATGATGCCAAATAGCTTAAATGCGATTCAGATTCATTTTGCTTACATTCTTTTTTTAATAAAAAACATCAGATAATCTTCATTAATATTTGAATTGTGAAATTTGCTGCTATTCAATTTGCATGTACAACAAATCTGCCGGAAAACAGTGACAAGGCTGAGCATTTTATCAGGGAGGCTGCAAAAGCCGGAGCCGATTGCATTGCGCTTCAAGAGTTGTTTAATTCCACCTATTTTTGCCGTGAGATAGATCAAACATTTTTCTCCTGGGCAGAACCGGTGCCTGGACCAACCACCGATCGATTTTCAAAGCTGGCAAAAGAGTTGGGTGTTGTGATTCTGCTGCCGCTTTTTGAGAGAAAAGCAGCCGGAATCTATTTTAATACAATGGTAGTGCTTGAAAAGGATGGAACCATTGCCGGATTATACCGGAAAATGCACATACCGGATGACCCCGGATTTTATGAGAAGTACTATTTTACACCGGGGGATTTGGGTTTCAAAGTTTTTGATACCTCAGCCGGTAAAATCGGTACGTTGATCTGCTGGGATCAGTGGTTCCCGGAAGCCGCCCGTTTAACAGCCATGGCCGGTGCCGATATCCTGGTCTACCCAACGGCAATCGGCACCCTGCCGGAAGAGAGCGACACCGACAAAAAACAGTTCATGGACGCCTGGAAAACCATTCAGCGAAGTCACGCCATAGCTAATGGCTGCTTTGTGGCAAGCATTAACAGGGTGGGAGTAGAGGGCGGATCAAAATTCTGGGGCAACTCTTTCGTTTGCGGCCCATTCGGAGAGTTGATCGCTCAGGCAGACGAAAATGAAGGATTTATTATCACGGATATCGATTTCAGCACCATCGAAAACCATCGGCAGATCTGGCCTTTTTTCCGCGACAGAAGGGTGGATGAGTATGGGGATATTGTGAAAAGGTTTCTTTGACTCAGTAGGACTCACCCCTCCCGTAGGGACTCATTAATTAGATGCTAAGCTTGATTACATTTTTTGTCTCAATAGTGAATAACTCTGGCATTAATTTTTTTATAATCGAAATTGAAATGTTAATCCAGCCTTAAATTATTTCTTGTCAAATTTTGAAACCCTCATATATCTATAATGTGGTACGATATAAGTAGAGAGTTCCCCCTCTTTGCGAAGGAGCACAGTTCGCGATTAGCGAACGAGGGCGACTGCGAAGAGAGGGGGACAGGGGGTGAGTTCGGCGTGAGTCCGAATCTTTTTTTCCATATCTTATCAAGCTATCCGAAAATATTATTTAAAGAACTGCACACACAAAACCTTAATGAGCAATTACAAACCTTCAGAGATTGAAACCAGGTGGCAGAAGTACTGGCTGGAAAAAAAGACGTTTAAAACTCCGGAAAATCACGACAAGCCGAAATACTACATCTTAGATATGTTTCCCTATCCCAGCGGATCGGGTCTGCATGTGGGGCATCCTGAGGGATATACAGCTACAGATATTCTGGCTCGATACAAGAGAATGAAGGGCTACAATGTGTTACACCCAATTGGATGGGACGCATTTGGACTGCCGGCCGAGCAGTATGCAGTCAAAACAGGAACCCATCCCCGGATTACCACTGAGAAGAATATCATTCGATTTCGGGAACAGCTTCAGATGCTCGGCTTCTCCTACGATTGGGACCGTGAAGTAAACACTACCGACCCCGATTACTACAAGTGGACACAGTGGATATTCCTCAAGCTCTTTGAAAAAGGTCTTGCCTATGAAGATGAAGCTCCGGTTAACTGGTGCCCCGAACTTGGGACTGTTCTGGCCAATGAAGAGGTTATCGACGGAAAGAGTGAAGTAGGAGGTTACCCGGTCGTAAGAAGACCGATGCGCCAATGGGTACTGAAAATTACGGCCTATGCAGATCGTCTGCTTGAAGACCTGGACGACCTTGAATGGCCCGAATCTACTAAAGAGATGCAGCGCAACTGGATTGGAAAATCGATAGGGGCAGAGATCGACTTCCAGGTTCATGAGCACGATGAGAAGATTTGTGTGTTTACCACCCGTCCCGATACCATTTTTGGCGCTACCTACATGGTACTTGCACCGGAACACCATCTTGTGGATGTAATTACGACTCCGGACCAGAAAAAGGATGTTGAAGACTATAAGGAGAAAGCTGAGCAGAAATCCGATTTAGAACGACAGGAGATCACTAAAGAGAAGTCGGGGGTTTTTACCGGAGCTTACGCCATCAATCCGGCCAACGGCAAGGAGATCCCGATCTGGATTGCCGACTATGTGCTTGCTCACTACGGAACCGGGGCCATTATGGCGGTACCCGGGCAGGATGAACGCGACTGGGAATTTGCCGAATCATTTGATCTGCCCATTATTCGAACCGTTCAGCCGCCTGAAGATTTTGAAGGAAAAGCCTATACCTTAGATGGCCCGGCCATTAACAGCGACTTTTTAAATGGCCTATACATTACTGACGCAAAGTTAAGAATTATCGAATGGCTTGAGAAGAACGGGGTGGGCAAGAAGAGCGTAAACTATAAGCTGCGCGACTGGCTTTTTTCACGTCAGCGCTACTGGGGTGAGCCTTTCCCCATTATACATGTGGATGGCAAGCCAAAAGCTGTACCCGAAGAGGAGCTGCCCGTAATCCTGCCGGAAGTAGACCATTTCCAGCCAACTAAAACTGGTGAACCACCGCTGGCACGTGCCACTGAGTGGGTTGAGACAACAGATCCGGAGACCGGCAAAAAGGCTCTTCGTGAAACCAATACCATGCCACAATGGGCCGGATCGTGCTGGTACTATTTACGCTATATTAGTCCCGATTATGATGGCGGACCTGTTGACAAAGGCGAAGAGAACTACTGGATGCCCGTTGATCTCTATGTGGGTGGGTCTGAACACTCGGTTCTGCATCTTCTCTATGCCCGGTTCTGGCACAAAGTGCTGTACGATTGCGGAGTTGTATCCACTAAAGAGCCATTTCAAAAGCTGGTCCACCAGGGGATGATCCTTGGAGAGGTAGAGTACACCGCGTATGAAAAAGATGGCAAAATGATCAGCGCCGAAGAAGCAGCCGGTTTGGACGATGTTACCCGGGTGCGGCTATCCGATTCAGATGTGGAGAAAAAAGGCGATCGCTTTGTGATGAAGGGAACTCAAATTACTGTTGATTCCAAAGCTCATAAAATGTCGAAATCGCGTGGAAATGTGATCAATCCTGATGATGTTGTGGTGCGTTACGGTGCAGACTCTCTGCGACTCTATGAGATGTTTATGGGGCCGCTGGAGCAGGTAAAGCCCTGGAGTACGAAAGGTGTGGAGGGCGTGAACCGTTTTCTGAACCGCGCCTGGCGACTCTTTTTCGGAGACGGGGATGAGGATGTGCTGAATATCTCGGACACCGAGGCGGATGCCGGACAGCTGAAAGTGCTTCACGAAGCGATCAAGAAAGTGACCGAGGATATCGAGAATATGCGATTTAATACCGGTATCTCTGCATTGATGATCTTTGTGAATGAAGCCAACCAGTGGGAAGCTTTACCAAGATCTGTTGCTGAACCTTTTGTGATTCTGCTCTCTCCATTTGCACCGCACATTGCTGAAGAGATGTGGAACAGGCTCGGGCATAAAGAGACGCTGGCATATGAAGAGTGGCCGGCATATAACGAGGAGTATCTCAAGAGCGATACGGTTGAATATCCTGTACAGGTGAATGGAAAAGTTCGGGCAAATATCGAAGTTCCGGCTGAGAGAGCCAAAGACAAGGATTTTGTACTCGGCCTTGCCAAACAGCAAAAGAATATTGAAAAATACCTTGATGGTTCAACCATTGTGAAGGAGATTTTTGTACCGGGACGTATTGTGAATCTTGTAGTAAAACCGGGATAGAAGATTTTCAAGGTCACAGGAGTGTCCCTCCGCCGGCTGGCGGAGGGGATGTAAAAACGCGTTTAGCGTTTTTGCCGGGGGGATGCAAAAGGGATGTCGATCTAAAAGATAGAGTAATGGAGGTTTTTAACCACAGGGATGCATTAGACAAAGGACTTCCGTTCCGCTACAGACACCTTAAGGTCACTCCAACCCTGACAGTTGTTAACCCACTACAAAACTCAACGCCAGAGCAAGTATTAAACCCATCACAGCTACAATGGTCGCCATTACCGTCCAGGAGCGAAGCGTATCTTTTTCGCTCATTCCGAAGTACCGGTTTACCAGCCAGAAGCCGCTGTCGTTCACGTGAGACATGATTGTAGCACCGGCTGCTATGGAAAGAACCACAAGGGCTTTATAGGGTTCACTTAAATCAAAATTGATCATAATGGGATAGATAATCCCGGCCGCCGTGATCATGGCTACAGTGGCCGAACCCTGTGTAATTCTCACTGCGGCCGCAATCAGCCAGGCAAGTACAATCACCGGAAGCCCGATATCAGACATCGTTGTAGCCAGCATCTCACCCACACCGCTGTCAACCAAAACCTCCTTGAATACTCCTCCCGCGCCTGTAATAAGAATTATTACACCGGCCGGCTTCATCGCTTCCATGCTCAATTTGGAGAGCTGCTCACGGGTTGAGCCGCGACGAACTCCCAGCCAATAGAGGGCAATCAGCACGGCTATGGTGAGCGCAATAAATGGATGCCCGATAAAAGTCATTATCCCGCTGAACAGACCCGGCTGCCAAACACCTTGCTGAACCAGTGCGTTGGTAAGCGTATTGCCAAGTATTAATACAAGCGGCACAGAGATGATGCTGATCAGCAGCCAAAAGGAGGGAAGGGTATCGTCATCGTGATCATCCCAGCCTGACAGCTCCATATACTCCGGAATGGGAACGTGAATTTTACTGCCGATATATTTCCCGAATATCGGCCCGGCAACAACAGCTGTTGGAATCCCGATGATAAATCCAAAGAGTATGACCCAACCCAAATCAGCCCCAAGAATATCAGCTACAGCAATAGGGCCGGGTGTGGGAGGGATGAAGGCGTGAGTAACGGCAAGACCTGTAAGAAGTGGGATGCCGTAGTAGAGAAGGGATTTGCCGGTATCGCGGCCAAGCGCATAGACCAGCGGGACCAGGATAATGAACGCCACATCAAAAAAAACGGGAATGGCTACAAAAAATCCGGTAATCATCATCGCCCAGGAGGCATTCTCTTTGCCAAATTTCTTCAGCATTTTCCGGGCCACCGCCTCGGCACCGCCCGAGTGCTCGAGTATCTGGCCAAAGATTGCACCCAATCCCACCACGGTTGCCACAAAACCAAGTGTACCGCCCATTCCCTGCTGCATGCTCTCTATAACGGCTGAACCGGGCATACCCGCCGCCAGGCCAACAAAGATACTTGAGATCATAAGAGCGATAAACGCATTGATTTTAAAGCGGGTCACCATCAAAAGGAGCAGGGCAATTCCGGCTAACGTGGCAAGTATGAGTTGGAGATCTTGCATGGGTTTTGAATTTGATTTTTGAGTTAAAAAAGTCTCTCAAAATAAAGAGTATTCAAGCGTGCAGTTTGCTTAGGGAGTAGGGTGTTATGTTTCGTTGATATGAATCGTCATTGTATTGAAATTTGTCTCCTTAATTTTACACACCCCT
>REDT01000165.1 GCA_007693295.1 Balneolaceae bacterium | reverse complement strand
ATTATTTAAACAGGGGCAATGACCGGACTACAACCATATATACACCCCATAAGAGAGGCACAGACACAAAGAGCCATGCCAAAAAAATATAAAGATGAGGCGTTTTATGCTGATCGGTTTCATGATCCTTTTTCATACCCGGTCCCTCCTTCTTTCATGTGGTGACGCTTATCTACTTCTTTTATAAGAATATTACATATAAAGCCGATTAGCAGCAGGCCGGCCATAATATACATGGTCACTGTATAGGCTTCTGCTGCCGGTACTCCGGCATCAATCTGGATCTCCCGGATATAGTTGACAAGCACAGGCCCGAGAATACCGGCGGTTGACCACGCCGTCAGAAGCCTGCCATGAATGGCCCCCACCTGGTAGGTTCCGAAGAGATCGCGCAGGTAAGCGGGTATGGTCGCAAACCCGCCACCATACATGCTCATGATAATGCCGAAACCGATCACAAACCAGATGGCCGAATCAAACCTTCCCAATGAAGGTATTAAGGCGTACATCAGTAAACCCAAGCCAAAATAGATTCCATAGACTGTCTGCCTGCCAATTTTATCGGAGAGCGACGACCAGAAAAATCGTCCCACCAGGTTAAACAGGCTCAATAGCCCCACAAAACCAGCCGCCGCCGCCGGTGTGATTGTGCCTTCAAACATCTCCTGGATCATCGGAGAAGCCTGGCCGAGAACTCCGATACCCGCTGTTACATTCACACAAAGAATCACCCATAGAAGCCAAAACTGAGGCGTTTTGATTGCCGTATCCGCATCGGTATGGCTGTTTGTAATTAACCGGCGGGGAGTTGCTGACGGGATAAAACCTGCCGGTTTCCAATTGGGCGGGGGAATACGGACTGTGACTACCCCAAACATCATAAATAAGAAATAGATTGCGCCCATAACCAGCATGGCTTCCCATACACCTACAGAAACATTCGTGCTAAAATAGTCGATCAGAGCAACGGCCAGGGGTGACCCGATCATTGCTCCTCCGCCAAAACCCATAATGGCCATTCCTGTAGCCATACCTGGACGGTCAGGAAACCACTTTATCAGGGTAGAAACCGGTGATATATACCCGATACCGAGTCCGATTCCTCCTAAAACACCATACCCCAAATAGACAATCCAGATCTGATGGAGGTAAACGCCCAGGGCCGAAACAAAAAATCCGCCGCTGAAACAGAGTGCAGACACAAACATCGCTTTTCGGGGGCCCTCACGCTCGAGCCATTTCCCAAACAGTGATGCCGAGAGGCCCAAAAATACGATGGCAATGGAGAAAATCCATCCTATGGTAGTGAGTCGCCAATCGCCGGCTGCCGATTCGGTAACCCCGATCAGGCGAGACATCGGGAGATTGAATACGCTCAAGGCATAAGCCTGCCCGATTGAAAGGTGTATCGCCAGTGCGGCAGGTGGAATGAGCCAGCGGCTAAATCCCGGCCCGGCAACTGTTCTTTCTTTGTCCAGAAAAGAGAGCAATGAAATCCCGGATTTTATATTTCTGTTTCCATCTGCCGAAAATTACAATCCCGGTTAAAAAACGCTGATGAATGTGACTGAATATAAAAAAATCTGGCCATCCTATGCCTTTGTTTTCTTGCTTAATTTTCTAACATACTTTTATTTAACACGGATGCATTCAATCCATGAATATCCGGAACCTGACAAGATCCGGGATCCCCGAGGGCGATTGAGGTTTTTATTTAAATATCGAAACTGATCAATCTGGTTTTCGTAAATTTTAGTGTCTTGTCAACAGTGAATTATCAGTGTTATGTAGAGCAATAGTTTCTCCCCTCCTTATGAAGAGCCTGTCCCGGATACTTCCGGGAAGGAGCCGGGGGTGGTTGGATGTAAAACTAATTCCAAACTGCGGAACCCGGCTGCAGTTTATTTGATTTATCCGGTTACACTCCTACAAACAGAAATTTGATTTTTTGACAGAAAAAACCCGGGATAGTTTTGGCTCCCAACCTTTAGGCAAACTGCTTCGCCAACAGGCCATTCCCGCTTCAGCCGGCATCCTGGTGATGTCGATTTACGGCATCGTGGATACTATTTTTGTGGGGCTCTGGGTGGGTTCGCTGGGAATCGCAGCTATCACAGTGGTGCTGCCGATTACCTTTCTGATTGCCAGCATCGGAATGGCCATTGGCGTGGGAGGAGCATCCATCATCTCTCGGGCGTTTGGTGAGGGGGATGATCAAAAAGCGTATCGAACATTTGGAAACCAGGTAGGCCTCACGCTCTTCTTGGGAATCTTTTTTGTGGTTATCGGTTTCCTTTTCATCGACCAGGTACTGAGCCTCTTTGGCGGCAGAGGCGATGTTGCCGGACCCGCCCGCGAGTACTTTGCCATTGTTCTTCTGGGTGTTCCCTTCCTTGCCTTTGCCATGATGAGCAACAACGTAATCCGCGCGGAAGGCTTTCCGAGAATAGCCATGTACACCATCATGATACCGGCTGTGGTAAATATCATTCTGGACCCGGTCTTTATCATCTGGCTTGATATGGGCCTTGCCGGTGCGGCCTGGGCAACCACCATCGCATATATCTCGAGCGCAAGTTTTGCCACCTGGTTCTTTTTGAGCGGCAGATCTCAAATGAAACTGAATCGCACCCTGCTAAAACCTGATCCCGCAATTATCAGGGAAACAGCCTCCCTAAGTTCCGTTACGTTTGCGCGCCAGGGCACCATCAGTATTCTTTCGATTGTACTGAATAACTCCCTCTTTTTTTACGGGGGTGAACTGGGCCTGGCCATCTACGGGATCATCGGGCGGCTGATGATGTTTGCCAATTTCCCGGTACTGGGAATTACCCAGGGATTTATCCCGATTGTGGGATACAACTACGGCGCCGGGCTCATGGAACGGGTAACCGGTATTATCAAGCTCTCTATGAAATCTGCTACGTCGATTGCATTCGTAATCTTTACCGGTATTATGGTTTTTACACCCCAGATCGTATCGATATTTACCAACGATCCCGAACTGATCCGTGAAACCGTTCCCGCGCTGCGCATGACGTTTCTGGCCACACCGCTCATCGCCATAAACCTGCTGGGAAGCGCCTACTTCCAGGCGATTGGCCGCGCCAGGCCTGCTCTTATCCTGGCTCTGTCGAAACAGGGGTTTTTGTTGATTCCACTCATCTTTCTGCTGCCTCTTCAGTTTGGTATTAGCGGGATCTGGTTCGCCTTTCCCATTGCTGATCTGGGAGCCGCGGTGATTACGGGAATCTATTTGAGATACAGTTATAAAGCCGTGAAAACGAAGACTGTATAAACAAAGTAATTTCAAGCTGAACCTGAATGATAAACCCTAACTGATTTTCAGTTTAACGTCTCAACACATCCTGAAGCGACTCATCCCTCTCTATGGTTGCCCTGGCAAAGGCACAGAGAGGAATCACCTTCAGGTTATTTTGACGGGCATACTCCACACCGGACTCTACAAGCTTTTTCCCAATATTTTCTCCTCTCAGTTCATCCGATACCTCGGTATGGTCGATGATGATTTGTGTATTGCCCAGTTTTGAGTAGGTCATTTTAGCTTTCACTTCTCCATCTTTTTCAAGGTAAAATTCCCCTTTGGTTTCACCCGATCTTTGTTGGATATTCATCGTTTTTGTGGTTTCATCATTCCCGGTTTGGCTTGCAAATTATTACCTCAGTTTAAACTTTACGGTATCCCCCTCCGAAAACGTTCTCTTAACTCCACAATATAGATTGCCAATTCATCCCGCACCTCCTTTCCAAGGGTGTAATATTCCTGAAATGTCTCCTGATCAAGAATCTCTTTATCCCGCAAATCCTGAAGAGCCTTAAGCATTTTGTTCGCAGCGGAAAGTCCTCGTTTATTGTTGGCGATATTCCCGCCAAGGCTCTCCAGCTCAAAGCCAAACCCGAATGCGCCGGCTATTTTTGCAGGTGGAATGATTACGGAGCTGGCAAAGGCATTCACGGCTTCATCATTTACTTCCTTAAGCTGCTCTTCGACGAGCCGGATGGAGTGGAGCGTAAACTGATAAGCTTTTTGATAGAGGGGAAAGTTCTCCACGTCATCAAACTGTGTGGGTACATCGTAGCCAGTGGCATACTTCCACTCTTCGCCCTCATCAAATTCATCGACGAAAAATTCCTCTTCCAGCTCATCAGAAGCATCCTCCTCCTCCTCCTGATCCATCATCTCAAGCAAGTGATCCCAACCCATCTCCCTGGCAATGATCCTTTCGCGATCGGGATGATCAATGTACTCCTCAAAAAGACTTGAAAATTTATCGGTTCGTTTGTCGGCCTCTCTCATGAACTCCTCCCACCGATGCTCATCCCAAATTTCGGGCTCTTCGTTTTCTTCAGAAAATTCCGGTAAATCATTGTAATCAGACATGACCTTTCTCCTTTTTTAATGGATATGTATGTATATAGGTAAGAACCGAATTTCACAATTTCCTTACAAAGATTTTTACCGGAAAACTTTCCCGAACTAAATTTTGATCTTTCCCATTCTTTAAATAGAATTCATGCCCTAACAAACTTACTCTCTTTATGGAGCTACACGAATTATTGGAGGGAATTCAGGAGTTTCTGAATCTCCAGCTTTTTAACCTGCAGGATACCCCGGTCACCATAATGTCGATGGTGATTTTCATAATCTTTCTATCTGTTTTTCTCTTCCTGGGGTCTTTCACGCGCCGGTTCCTGCAAGGCAAGTTTCTCGAAAAGTTCGACATTGATGCCGGGCTGAAGTACACCCTTAGCCGTGTTGCGCAGTATATTATTGTCGTGTTGGGTATTCTGATCTCCTTCCAGTTTGTAGGGATAGACCTTACAAGTCTTGCCGTTATTTTTGGACTGCTCTCGGTGGGTATCGGTTTTGGCCTGCAGAACATAACATCCAACTTTATATCAGGCTTGATTATCATGTTTGAACGGCCCATTAGCGTGGGTGACCGAGTGGAAGTAAGCGATATTGAAGGAGATATAACAGAGATCAGCATTCGCTCTACAAAAATCAGAACACTGAATAATATTTCGATTATTGTTCCCAACAGTCAGTTTGTAGAAAGCAATGTGATTAACTTTTCGCACGGTGACCCGACCTTTCGCCTCGATATCAATGTGGGCGTATCTTACGCCTCTAATCTCGACAAGGTTTTGAAGGCGCTCAATGAAGTTGCCGAAGAGCATCCGAAAGTGATGAAAAGTCCTGCGCATCAAGTACACCTTACCAATTTTGGTGACTCTTCCTGGGACATGCAATTACGCGTATGGATTCCCAACGTAAAGGAGCGCTATGTTTTGAGAAATGAGTTTAATCAGGCCATCGTGAGAAAATTTGCGGATTACGAGATTGAAATTCCCTTCCCACAGAGAGACCTGCATGTGCGATCGAGTGTGGAACTGCCGGTCGGCAAAAAAGCATAGTACAACGGCCAGTTTCACCGTTCTGACTGTTACTCAGGTTCTAAAGACACGTACAACGGTCAGCCTGACCGTTGAGACCGTTAAGACCAATTCCCATCTGCCTTACCCTCAAAAACCCCTCCATTCTCAGAAAAGCGCTTCCCGGGAAAAAGCTCCCAAATCGAATCTTATAGCTTCCATTCAGCTCAAATAACCTTACCTTAGCCTCCTTCATTTCTCGACGTG
>REDT01000071.1 GCA_007693295.1 Balneolaceae bacterium | reverse complement strand
ATCGAAGGATATGCGATTTGCGATATCCGAAGTCCGATTTAACGATTGATAGAACTACCCGATCTTGAATTCGCAGCCAAGCGGTGCTTAGGCCTGTTGAGCTTGTTTATTTTTTTCTCTTCTGTATTAAAAAAATAATCTGAATCAAGGGCCAAAACCCTTTTACCCCCAAATCAGCACAGCGTTGTAGGGCAGTTGGCGACGCAATACCCGGCAGTTGCCCGGAGGGGGCTGGTGGCCGGGCGGGCGGTTGTCGTACCAGATTCTGCACTCTCCCCTTGGCGGCATGTGGCCCGGTGGTATGCGCACACCTCTTTTCGTATGTCTATGGTGGGGACGGTGGCTTTTCTTTTTCTCCACTTTTACAGGAGGAGGGTTTCCGATGATAATCGGTTCAGGCTGAATGATAACACCACCTGACACCATACAGCCTGAAAGGCCAAACCCCAGCAGAACCAATAAAGAGAGCTTAAACGTAATCTTTTTCATATGCATGTTCCTTTTGCATTGCTATTCATCAATCTGTTCTCCGGTAAACAGGGTGTTCAGAGAGATGTTTCAGAAAAAGAGCAAAATCACATCAACATGCGAGTACAAGATATGGCAGATAAAAGCCGTAAACGGATAGATTCAACCCTAATTATATAGCGTTGTAGGTATCCGGCAGGTCGTTTTCGTAGAGCACTACATCGCCGGGTTTGGCATACTCCCTCAGAATGTCGTTAGCTTCGAATAGAGTGTTTACGATCCTAAGGTCGGTTCTATTTCCATTCTGAACGGTTTCTATGCCCTGTGCAATGGGTTCGGTTTGTTCTTTGCCAACCAGAATCACAAGATCCAGTTCGGCCCGGGCAATATGCTCACCGAAAAGACGGTTCTCCTCCTCTTCCATATCGCCCAGCTCAATCATTCCGGGTGTAATTAAAATGCGCCGGCCGGTTTTAAATGAAGAGAGAATATCTACGGCATTTTTGGCTCCAACAGGATTGGAGTTGAACGCATCATCAATTACTGTAATTCCGTTTCGCTGTTTTAACTCCAGCCTGTGCTCAACCGGTTCCATGACAGCCGCAGCCAGTGCAATGGTCTTAAGCCGGATATTGAACTCTCTTGCCACGGCAGAACCCAGTAAGAAATTTTGAATATTATGCGCCCCCAAAAGTTTGGTCTTGATTTGTTCGGTTTGAACGTGATTTCCGGTTTCATCCAGCCACGTCATCTCAAAAGACGTGCCTTTTTCAGATACTTCAATATTTGAAGCCTTTACCGTGCCATCCTCTCCCGTAATCACTTTTTTTATATCATCTCTTAAAGCAGACATTTTTTTCACAAAAGGGTCGTCACCATTCAGTACAAGGGTACCGCCGGGCTTCAGCTCTTTTGCCAGGCTGGATTTCTCTACGGCTACCTGCTCTTTTGAACCAAAAGTCTCAAGGTGTGAAATACCAACATTTGTAATTACTGCCATATCGGGTCTGGCAATCTCGCACAGCTCTTTGATATTTCCCTTGTAGCGGGCACCCATTTCCAGGATCAACACCTGATGGTGGGCTTCCAGATCGTTGTTGATCACCTTGCAAATTCCCATCGGAGTATTATAGCTTCCGGGGGTTACACATACCTTAATGCGCTCTTTCAGGAAAGCATCAATCACAAACTTTGTACTGGTTTTACCATAACTGCCGGTAATGGCAATCACCTTCAGGTTTGGTAAGGAAGCGAGTTTTTTTCGGGCTTGACGTTTAAAGCCGCTCTGAATCCATAGCTCAACCGGCTTTACCAGCCAGGCAGCCAGATAAATAAAGAATGGAACAAACATATCAACAATCACCAGACCAAAACTGAGAAAGTAGGGATCTGTGTTGATAAACGGTGCGGCAAAATCCCGGAGCTGCAGCCCTCGATAGGCAAAATCGATCATAATAATCCACAGAATGACAACCAGAACAAGGGATGGAATGGCCAGGCGCACGAGTCTTGCCGTATAGACCAGTGGTTTTTTCTCCCTTGCTCCTACGTAACGAGACGTACCCAAAAACCAAAAAACCGTAAACGTAACCATTATGATGGCTCCGGCAGTTAAGGTAATCCGCTCTGCCAGGAAATAGATCATTATCAGTATGATAATGTTGAAAAAGATATGCTCTGCAGTAATTACCTTGGAGTAGAGATGGGCATTCAGCCACTGCCGGAACTCGTTGGTTTTATAGCCAAGCTGCTGAAACATGTGCAGAAAATATCGCAAGCGATAGAGCGAATGCCTGATAAAAATCGCAACCAGCAGGATTACGATGCCGTTCATTATAAGTGTGTAAATATCCAAATTACTGATTTTTGGGGCCGGGCGGATGTTTTTACAATCCGGGGAATTCCAGCTTATAAATTAACAGAGTATGATTTAGGTGACCGGTGTGAATATAAGACAAGAGATTGTTCGATAATAAATAAGCGAACCACTATATTGATGATCTAAGTAAATAAGATTATTTATAACAAGAAAGATATAAAACATCCGTGTTAAAGAGTTCATCAACATTTGAGTAATTCAAACCCGGGATGTTTCCTGAAAATTAAAATTAAAATCAACTGACTGACTTTATGAAATTGATTATCCCCATGGCCGGACGTGGCACCCGTGTGCGCCCACATTCACACACCACTCCAAAACCCCTGCTGCCCGTTGCAGGCACTATGATTATAGAGAGAATTGTAGAGACATTTGCGAGAACCCTCGACCGCACCATTACTGAGATTGTTTATATACTGGGCCCCGATTTTGGTCGTGAAATTAAAGAGACCCTGCAGGAGATGAGCGACCGGCATAACACTAAAGCCACCTTTCGCGTACAGGATGTTGCCCTCGGCACGGCCCATGCCGTATCGTGCGCCAATGAAGATCTGAAAGGTGAGGTGATCATCGTTTTTGCCGACACCATTTTCGATTCCAAAGAGAAAGTAACCGTTGATGATGCCGATAGCGTAATCTGGCTGAAGGAGGTTGATGACCCCTCCCGGTTCGGCGTTGCCGTTCTTGATGGAGATACCATCACGGATTTTGTGGAAAAACCGAGCGAACCCATCTCCAATCTGGCCATTATAGGTGTCTACTACTTTAAAAGAGGTGAAGATCTCAAGAAAGAGATCCAATACCTTCTCGACAACAATGTGACCGGTCACGGCGATGAGTATCAATTGACTGATGCTCTCGACCGCTTACTGAAAGACGGCAAGACCTTCAAAAAAGCTACCGTTGATGAGTGGCTCGATTGCGGAACGCTGCCGGCCTGGCTCGATACCACAGGAGAGATTTTGGAGAAAGAGAATCATGATTACAGTGAATTCAACAACACTACCATTAATCCGCCTGTATTTATTGGAGAGGGAGTAGAGATCAGCGGAAGTGAAATCGGCCCGAAAGTAAGTATTGAGTCCGGAACCGTGATAAAGAACAGTATTGTTAAAAACTCTATCATTCAGAAAAATGCAACTCTTCAAGATTGTAACCTTTCCGGTTCAACCATTGGCAATCATGCTGAGTTGACAGGCGTTAAGGGAGAAGTTCATGTTGGTGATGACTCTGTTTTGAAGCAGTAATTTACCGGCCGGGCTGCCACCGGGTAATCCCCGTATGTGTTTACTTAATTTCTTATAGTGTATTTGGGCTTTCTAAAGGTCTCCCCTCCTTCATAAGGAGGGCTCATTATTTGAACGCGTAAGCGAATTCTACCAATTTCGACTACTACTTCTTAAAGTTACCGTTTATGAGGTAAATCCCCGGGATTTATCCGGCCTGGTCAAACTGAACAGGCAGTCTTCTCAGGGAATAAATTTTCTCTGTATATACTGAAACAGATGCTCTTCTCCCGCTATCTGAACAAAGATTTCAAGCAATAATGCATCTTCAGTAAGGGGTAAACTAATCTCCCCTGCGATGGCCTCGCCGGGCTGCAGGTCTGTAACCCTCAGCGCTTCCGTTTCCCAGTAAGCCCTCTGTTCACTCAGGCTGGAAACATTCCGGTAAAAGTTTTCCCGCCGTTCGGCACGATTTATCGCCTCACGTGTTCTTTGAGTTTCCCGGGCTGTTTGCTCACTTGCTGTTTCCTTTCCGGCCGCTGATATATCACTTACAAGATTCAGGCTTGCTGAGATTCCTTCAAGTACACTGTTGGTTCTGTTTCTCGCCTCTACTTCCGACCTTCTCTTGTCAATATTCAAAAGGGTCTGTTCAGGGTCTAAAGCCGATCCATCGGCAAGTAACTTATTTTCCCACTCCCCTTTCGCCGGATTTCCACCCCTTTCAAATTTTCTCATATAAGCTTTAAAAGAGACATCAGACGGTTCAAACCGTACATGCTCTTCCGAGTAATTGATCACTTCCAGATCCATTATTACCAGGTTATCCATATGCCGATAGTAGGCAAGTATGGCCGTTGAACGCTCACCTTCACTTATCAGGTACTCCATTCCCCTGTAAACAACCATGTTCTCTTCTGCATGCTCAGACTGGAGCCTGAATACCGGTTCCGGAGAACAGGCAGCAGCTACCATAAACAGTATTATAATCAGTATACACCCTTTAAAAGTTTTCATATCCGATTGTATTAATTTTATATAACTAATTAGCTAAATGGAGGATAAAACTCTTATTTGTTAATCTCGATAACATGATAATGTTAGTTGATTGCTATCGCTGTTTGGAAACAAAATCTGAACTCCGGAGTACCCTATTTTTTACATTTAACCGTCAATAATTTTATGATGACCAAAACAAAACTACTTTTACTTTTATCAATACTAATATCTGCAGCCCTTATTTTCTCAAGCTGCTCAAGCTGGAGTAACACCGCCAAAGGAGCTGTAATTGGCACGGGTGGTGGAGCCGCAGTTGGCGCCGTAATTGGCAAAACACTTGGTAATACTGCTGCAGGTGCCATTGCCGGTGCTGCCGTCGGTGGTACAGTGGGTGCAATTATTGGCACGAATATGGACAGAAAAGCCGAACAGCTCGAAGAGGAGCTTGACGGGGTTACCATACAGCGCGTTGAAGAGGGTATTGCCGTGAGTTTCGACAGTGGCCTTCTTTACGGGTTCGACTCAGCCACCCTTCGTCCTGAAGCGCGTGAGAATCTTCAGAAACTGTCTAAAATCATCAGCAGGGATGATGATACAATCCTGATGATTGTGGGCCATACCGATTCTACCGGCGATGAAACCTATAATATGGGACTGAGCGAACGACGAGCAAGATCAGCCGCCAATTATATGATATCTCAAGGCCTGGCAGAATCAAGGGTACAGATTGAAGGCCGTGGCGAACTTGAGCCGATTGCCGACAATAGCACAGAAGCCGGACGTCAGGATAATCGCCGTGTTGAAGTGGCTATCTTTGCCAGCCAGGCGTATATAGACCGAGTTAAAGCTGCGAATTAAACCACCCATTAATTTTATACGAAGCCGGACAGCAAATCTGCAGTCCGGCTTTTTTTTTGAAGATTTTTATTGCGGTGATACCTGATAAGAGTTATTTCAATCTCTTGTTCTTGCCTGTTGAAAACGTCACCTTTTTGTTACCCCAACATAAAGTCAGGCACTCAATCTTTTTTCACTACAATGAGCAGCCCATCCCGCAGCGGAAGCAAGAGGTTTAAAACCGCATCATCGTCATGAACCATTTTGTTCAGGCCATCAATGGCTTTGGCTTCTATTGATTGAGGATCTATCACTTCTCCACTCCACAGAACGTTGTCAAATA
>REDT01000082.1 GCA_007693295.1 Balneolaceae bacterium | reverse complement strand
ATAGATTTCCCATGATCTTAATTTTAGGTTTTGTTTGTTTTGAGGCGCCGGAATCATCAAAGAAATTCTTGTTTCGCTGCTATAATTTTTACGTCGTGAGTTTTAAAGCTCACATCATATCCGGTATTTGTGCACCTCTGTTTACAAATGTGCGCAGAATATTGTAGCTCTTCGTTACAGGGAAGTGTGAATAAATTATATATATCACAGGTTTTAGAAGTTCCGTAGCTCTTGTTACGCAACTCATTTCAACAGAAAGGTGTTAGGTTTGTAGCTTTGTTGAATGTTGAGGCCTGTTTCCGGTCACTCTTGCAGATAAGTATGTATGTTTGATACTTCTGCAAGGTGTCGATTATCGTGTAAGCCGGATATGATATATATGCAACATTTTCCCACTTATATATAAACATAAATGCTGCACTATAAATTATATTAGATCTATTCCCAATCTATCACAAAGGTTGATATTTCAATACAGAGAGTTGCCGGCATGTAAATGCTAAAACGACGCGATCATGCAGATCTATTGAAACCGGCTTCACGTATATCAGCCTTACTTTAAAGTCAATGATTATGAATGAATCAGAGCAACTTCAAGATTTAAATTCAGTTGGAAGAAGAAACAAAATCCTGCAGCCTTTTATAGAATTAGCCAAACTGATTACAGATTCACCTATTTGTGAAATCGAAATTATTGATAGCGACTACCTCTATACCCTGGCACACAGTGTTGAGGATATAAAAGTGGCTCTGGTAAATTACAGTATCATTCATGAGACGTTGCAAAAGAACGGTGTTCACGAAATTGAAGATCTCAGTAAAGAGAACCGATACAAAAACCATGCCTATGCAAAAGAAATCCCCCCGTTTCGATATTATCTTGGCATAAAACTTACAACTTCGGACGGCAAAGATATTGGCACGATCTCTGTGTTAGACCCTATTCCGAAACGTATCTCGAAAGAACAAAAAGTGCAGTTCAAGTTACTTTCCCATGCCGTTATGCATTCTATTGAAAGTGAATTTGGCTATAACAGTAGTTACGGTGAGTTAAACAAGCTGAAAGCTACCTTGCACAAATTAAATCACGATGTACGCAGTCCCATCAACGGTATCATACTGATGGCCGAACTTCTGATTGATGATATAGATGAGGATAACGATGAGGAACAGGTTCAGGTCGAAGAATTTAAAATGGTGAAAGAGTCAGCCGAAACAATAATTGACATCATAGATCGTGTTCTTGAAACCTCGGGCGTAAATGAATTCAATGAGAGATTGTTGGTAAAAGAGTCTCTTTCAAGTATTCCGGAAAAGATAGAGGCACTTTACTATCCTCTTACCCTGGATAAAAAACTCTCTCTCTTTTTCACCTATCAATTAGACAGAGAAATACTGATTACCAGCGATTCTTCTATTAAACTTCTCCGGATCATAGGGAATTTAGTTTCGAATGCCATCAAATTCTCCCCGGAGAACGGATCTATTGCTGTTGTTTTTAGCGAAATACGTAAGAAAAATCGAACCCTGCTTAACATTACTGTTAAAGATACCGGAAAGAGTATGTCTTCCGGCCAGATAACCTCATTTAACAGCGGTAAGCCTGTTGCCAGAACCATCGTAAATGGTGATGAACATAGCCATGGCACAGGCCTTCAGCATGTTCATCAGATGATATTCGAAGAGGGGGGCACTGTAACTATAGAATCAGGAGAAAATTCAGGGACTCTGTTTTCAATCTCTTTACCCCTGCCGGCAGATACTCGAAAAACAGAGAAAAAATCTGTTCCAGTTTCAGTTACAGCAAAACGTTTTGAAAAACCAAGCCTCAACGGGATGCAATAGTCGAGACTATGTTTATTTAACGTAAATTTCGCTTGCGCGTTCAAAAAATGAGCCCGATGGGATCCCTTCGGGGCGAGACAAAAGATGAGTTAGGAGTGTCTCTCCGCCAGCCGGCGGAGGGCAATGGGGAATGAAAAGAAGTGCATTTGATGCTCAATAGATACTCTTCGAATCAAATAACTTTGCATTGCACGTCAGAATAAGGAGCTTATCACAGATCTTCGAGATTTACCTTACGTTTCTCTTTGATCTCCTTGAAATAGGTAGGTGTAAGGCCTGTATTTTTTTTGAACTGATTGGACAGATGGGCAACACTGCTGTACCTGAGCTTCCAGGCGATTTCCGTGAGGGTAAGTTCATCATACATCAACAGCTCTTTTACGCGTTCAATTTTATGCTGTATGATATACTGCTGTATGGTCATTCCTTTTACTTCAGTAAAAGTATTGGAGAGATAGGTATAATCGTAACCAAGTTTCTCGCTGATGAAGTCGGAATCATTTACTTTGGGCAGTTCATCTGCGAAGTGAACCATCTCAATTATTGCGCTCTTAATTTTTTCGACCAGTATATTCTTTTTATCGTCAAGAAGTTCCAGTCCTCCCTTTTTTAAACCGTTTCCCAACGCTTCCAGTTGTTGCTCTGTAATGTCATTATGAACTTCGACCATTCCAAGATCAACAGTAACAGAATTCAGGCCGAGTTTTTTCAACTCATCCTTAACGAACATCTTGCATCGCAGGCTCACCATATATTTAATATATATTTTCATAATGCCTTTTTAGTGCCTTAAACCAACAACTCTTGTCCGTTTCTTTACCCGGTTAATACTTGTCCTATCATTAAAATCCAACTCTCAATCTTTTATACGGAACACTGTGATAAGATATGTTAGTACCTGAGTATTGCCTGAATGTTCCATTAACTCATTCTCTTCCAAATAAATGCACTTTATTTTGAACATAGAGGGGTATTTCAGCATTTCCTCTTCCAGAATCTCTTCATCACGCATTTCTATATAACCATATTAACAATAAGTTTTACCAAATACCCGCGGAACCGGCCGTATACAATTCAGTAAACCACTGGCTTACAATAAGAAGCAACATTAATAAAACAAAAACAACCCCGAAATGATTTACTCATCACTATCCGGGCAACATTGCCGAAGCAGCACCCTAACCCTGAAACTGATACTGCCGGTTTCAGTAGTAGTCAAGCCTGCCAGCTCTGCACAACTATATTTAGACATCAACACTACGTACCGTGTCCCTTGCACCGCGAAGCACTGCTTCGCAACACCAACGCTCAGAATTACACAAAAGAAAGAGATGAATTCGGAGGTTTCCACAACGGGATTACGAAACATCTGTTACTGAAATTTCCCGCAACCCCTCGGTACTGATTTGGGCGTTGTTGAATATTGTGCCTCGGGAAATCATGGGTATCGCCACAGACCCGGCACGTTGTACCGGGCGCTCCCGATGGGTCGGAATGTCGCTATCGCGGTCACTTGAACCTTGCGCCCTGAACCTTGAAAAATCCTCCGCTCGAATTTACGCAAAAGCAAGAGAGGAATTCGGAGGTTTCCACAGCGGAATAAAGAAAAGACCATGCTAACCAATTCATTACATATTTGAAGAAAACTTAAAAATCACTTCCTCATCTTAAAAATCTGTGATTTATATAAGAACTATGTAGAGAGTTGTAATGCATAACAGAGTATAAAATTTTAACATAGGTGCAGTTAGAACTACCTAAATCAAGATGAGAGCCAATTGGAAGGCAGGACTAGAGCACCTGCCTTTCTTTTTTTTGACAAACCATTCAACATCATCAATTAAAATAAGATAATGACTTACAAAAGCATTTCGGCTTACTTCCTCATCATACCGGCACTTGTCTTAACCTTTTCTTCCTGCAAGGATAACACTACATCTGCACCCATTGATGATTCACTGGATCCCATTCATGAATTAACTTTCATTCCCGGATCGGAAAACACCACTATTACTGTTAACAGAAGCAGTGAAACCTACTTTTCTGTGGAGTTCAAGAATATTGGGAGCAACAATATCATGGGCGATAAGACAAGCGAAGGCTGGTGTATTGATTGGCTAAAACCGATCGATTCCAACGGTGGAGTCTATAATAACATTAAGCTCTATTCGACATTCAATGTTGAACAGTGGAACCCCCTTAACTATCTGCTCAACATAAAAGAAGAGCTCAAAGCCGATGATCCGGGTATTACCCAATTAGAGATACAAGTTGCCGTCTGGTCATTGCGTGGGTTCCCGGAATTCGATTTGAATAAAATTAATATTCAGGATTTACCCGGACGTATGCAAAATGATGGTCAGCTGACTTTTGATGCTGACAAGGTTAACCAGATATTACAGATTGTTGAAAATGGTCATAAAGATTTTTCTTTTACTCCCGGCACAAAGTTCGCTGTAATAGCCGAGTTACCGGCTGATGTTCAGACGATCATTACAGTAGTTCAGTAGGTTATATAGCTTAATTTTGTGGATACGCTGCCGCCTAATAGTTTTTGGGCGGCTTTTTTTTGTCCTGGAAAAAGTTCATACCCCTCGAGGCTGTCCAAAAAGATGCATTTGATTTATGGATGCCTTAATAATTAAAGTTTACTTCGTGAACCTTAGATCCACCGGCTGGCGGATTCGTGGTAATATAAAGCCGGTTTTAGCCACAAAGACACGATGACCCGAAGCAACACGAAGAATTCCTGCTGCATCTATTTGAAATAAACTAAATAATTTAAGTTGAGCTGCAGGCAAATGTACTTTTTGGACAACCTCTGCGCCGCGGGGAAATGAACCGGAGAATCCGGATCATTCAATTTTACCAGGCAGATCGTAATCCCTCCGTGAGAAATATGACGGAAATTTTAAATTCCGTGTCTCTCCCGCATCAAATTACTGCACTATTTTTTGAACCGGTACTGATGCTATAAAGTGATTCCCGTCTGATTTGTATCCTGTGACGTGAAATTCATGAACGTTTTCATATTTCAACTCATAGTATCTCACTTCTTCCAGCTTTTCAGGAAACTTTATCGAGTTCAAATATTCATTCCAATCCCGTTCTGCTGTAGCGACATCGATCTCTTTGAATAGAGCGCTTTCATAATCCGTAAGCATGTGAATCTCAAGCTCACTAAACAGAGGTTGTTTCTCTGCATCGGTGCCGGTGATCCAGATCAGTGCTGTCGCCAACAATAATCCTGCGATGAAGGCTGCAATCAGAGTTAATCTCCTGTTCATATCTTTGTTCTCCTGTTTTAATTGCTGTTTAAGGAGATCAATTTTCCGAAAGTGGCGATTTAAAATCAACACAAAGTGATACATTTTAATGTTTTACATGTAATTATTGGAAAATGCTCAGCGTCTCCTGACCCGGCTTACAGGGTTTCTCATAAGAAAGCTTTCCGCACGGCACCACCCGTATTTCTGTCCTTTTAAATGACCTTCAATTTTTATTACTTGTTCTATTACTTGAAACAGAACTCACAAAAACCGGCCTGATCAAATGCGGAAAAAGATCTACACATACGAAAGCGATGAAATCAAGGTAACCTACGACCTCAATCGTTGCATCCATGCGCGGGAGTGCGTTCAGGGATTGAATAAAGTTTTTGACCCTCAGAAAAGGCCCTGGATCCAGCCGGAAAATGCCCGGGGCGATGAGATCGCAGATGTAATTGAAACGTGTCCCACAGGCGCCCTTCACTATGAAATGAAAACATCAGATCGAGTGGAAAAATCATCCTCTAAGAATCGCATACAGCTTACACAGGACGGGCCGGTCTATTTCTTTGGTGACCTTGAAGTGCGGAATCATGAAGGCAGTACCGTTCTTAAAGATACCCGCTTCGCCCTTTGCCGCTGCGGTGCATCCACCAACAAACCTGCATGCGACAACAGCCACGAAAAGATCGAGTGGAAGGCCGGCGCAGATGCCGACAAATCCAAAATGCCGGAGATTGAAGAAGAAAAGCACGACAAGCTGATCATCAAACTGATGAAAAATGGCCCGGCCATCCTGGAAGGGAGTTATACGATGGAGTCGGCCTCTATCGGTGAACACACATCAGACAAAGGTGTGGCCCTTTGCCGCTGCGGAGCTTCATCCACCAAGCCGTTTTGCGACGGCACGCATAAGGAAATTGGCTTTGAAGGATAAAGTAGGCCGGACAGCGCCGTAGGCATCCCTGCGGGGCTTGTCCGGCAAGTACAGTACACCGGACAGCCTGTCCGGTTTGAACCAAACAAGAAAACTAATCCGTTATTTAAATTTTTATAGAAAGGAGGTTCATGCTGTAATAGTCTTCAGAACTGTTATTTTAGTTTATTCAAATTTCATTCCAAGCCGGACAGGCCCCATCGGGATGCCTACGGCACTGTCCGGAATACATATATGAAACCAAAATCCCTACTCATCACCGGCTCTATCCTCTTAGTCCTCGCCGTCGCTTTCGGCGCTTTTGGCGCCCACATCGTGCAGGATATGCTAACGCCTGAACGGTTTGAGGTGTACAAAACGGGGGTTGAATACCATTTTTATCATGCTCTTGGTCTATTAATTTTGGGAGCTGTTTCGATGCAGCTTGACGAATCGAAATGGCTGAAGTGGAGCGGATACTCTCTTCTGGCCGGAATCGTGATCTTTTCAGGAAGCCTCTATTTTCTCACACTCACCGACACCGGCTGGCTTGGGATGATTACTCCACTTGGAGGATTCGCATTTATTTTAGGATGGGTGTTTTTTGCGATTGGGATTATGCGTACGCCGGACAGATTGTCCGGCAAGGAATGAAATGTACACCGGACAGCGCCGTAGGCATCCCTTCGGGGCCTGTCCGGTAAGGAATGATTCAGAAGAAGCAATAAACACATTTTAACAACTCTTTCACCATAAACTCCCTTCAAAAAAACAGCTTTTTATACCCAGACTTACAGAACTTTTCTCTGACCACATGTACACCGGACAGCTTGTCCGGTTTGAAACAAACAAGAAAACTAATCAGTTATTTATATCTTTTTAGAAAGGAGGTTCATGCTGTAATAGTCTTCAGAACTGTTATTTTAGTTTATTCAAATTTCATTCCAGGCCGGACAGGCCCCATCGGGATGCCTACGGCGCTGTCCGGCGTACAAGGTACAATCGGGCGCTGTCCGGTATATCCTAACCAATTTTTGACTGTACCAAAGCGCCGAAGGCATACCCAACCGGACAAGCTGTCCGGCGTACTTTATTGGACATTTCTCAGAAGATTAAGTTTATTGATAGTAACCGCACTTAAATCTCCAGCGCTATGAAAGTATCAATGCTTTTTGCCATTCTGATGGTTTTGATTTTGACTCCTTTTCATCTTTTAGCCCAAAATGAAGTGGAGCGCGAACGCATCTCCTTGCAAGGCCTGCAGGAGTTCGGGTTCACGGCCAATATTGAAGGGAGCCGGGATGTGGCCGACAGCAAGGATTTAACACCTTCCGTAATTCGGCAGCAGGCCATCAACAAACTGGTTGACGCCAACATCCGCTATATCTCTGATGAAGAGGTTCAATCATCGGCTGATATTCCTTTTTTGTATATGCACATCAACACCATGCAGCTCGAAAACGGGCTGGTTCCATTCTCCATACAGCTCCGGCTCTATCAGCCCGTAACTCTTCCCCTGAACAGGGATCTCAACACCTCTGCCAGCACCTGGGAGACCGGTGTGGTGGGACTGGTATCTTACGACAGGCTTGATATGATAAACAGTGCAGCTTCGGATTTGATCAGTAATTTTATCGAAGATTACTACAAAGCAAACCCCAATATGGCACGTTTGCATCGATAAGCGTTTTAAAAGCTGTTAAACCTTGCTAAACCGGGGAATGAGAGTAGACTCTTGTCCGTTTGGAAGGTAATTTGCAAGACTATCCATTCGTTTAATTAACTTGTATGAACTATTTTCTTTCCATTTTAACGGTTGTTCTTCTGTTATTACTCACAATTGGCACAGTAGGATGCAGTTCTGAAACCGAATCCGGCCCTTCAGCTGAATCAACCACGGCCATTGCCGGATATGAACTCACCCCGCAGGATATGTCGCGAATTGTGAGAGCTTCATCAACGGTAGAAGCAGAAAACGTGGTTACGATTGCAAGCCGAATGAGTGGCTTGATCATCGAAATGAATGCAAGAGAAGGCGATCGTGTATCACCCGGTGATATTCTTTTACGCTTTGATATTGCAGAGCAAGAGGCGGAGCTGGAACGGGCTCGGGCTGAACTGGAGCTCGCCACTGCGGTTTATAACAGAAACAGAACTCTATTTGAACGTGAAGCGATCTCCTCTGCCGAATATGAAGAAGCCCGTGCCAACAAACGAATTTCCGAAAGTGAAGTTACATTGCTCGATACACGGGTCCGATTCGGAACCGTCCGCGCATCGGGTGATAATGATATTGTTGTTTTGAGACGATATGTTGAACGAGGCGATGCCGTATCAGCCAACGAGCCTCTTTTTCGCGTGGCCGACCTGAGCCGTCTTGTAGTCCGTGTAGGAATACCCGAAAGGGATGTTGTTGCCCTTAATGAGGGCCAGCAGACAGAACTTCAGATTGATGCCTTTCCGGATCAAAGCTTCCGGGGAACCATACAGCGTATTTACCCATCCTCTGACGAAAACAGCCGGCTTTTTACCGTGGAGATCACACTCCCTGCTGAGCAAAAAGATCAGGTGATACGTCCCGGCTACCTGGCTCGCGTTTCGATGGATGCCGACCGCCGCGAAGATGTTTTGGCGGTTCCGAGTGAATCACTGCTGGCCTCCGAACGTGATGAACGATTTGTATATGTAATAAACGATGAAAATCGCCTTGAACGCCGTGATGTGGTTACCGGCATCGAACGCCGCAACTGGACGCAGATCCTGGAAGGGCTCGAAGCCGGAGAACGGGTTGTCGGGGCCAATCCCTCCAACCTCAGAGAAGATCTTTTAGTGAACGTATCCCGCTGGGTGGAAAACGATGCTCCACAGGTAGCTGGGAGGAGGTGATTTTAACGAGGAAAGCTGTATTAATAAGTTCCCCTCCTTATGAAGGAGGGGTAAGGGGTGGTTGGAAAACGGAACGTTGATTCTGACACCCATTCGTTATTCAAGTTTTAAACTCTACGGAACCACCCCCGGCCCCTCCTTAAAAAGGAGGGGATTCTTGCCCTTAGCAAGTATCTAAATCAAATTTTGAAAATGCCCAACACCCCAAAACATACCAGCAATGGCCAGCGCAGGGAAGGACTGGCGAGCCACGCCATTCGCAGGCCGATCGGGACGATGGCAATCACCTCGGTGGTGATTGTGTTGGGATTCTTCTTTCTGGACCGCCTGCCGGTAGACCTGCTTCCTGAGATTAACTATCCGCAGATCAGGGTAACGGTGAACTATCCCGGTACGGCACCGGAGGTGATGGAGCAGCAGATCACACGGGTGCTTGAGCAGAACCTGGCGGCAACTGAGAACCTGATCCGGATTACCGGCCGTGCTTCGGAAGGACGTACCAATATCGAGCTCTACTTCGATTACGGCACCGATATCGACGTGGCGCTTCAGGACGCCTCCCGGAACCTGGAGTTTGCCCGAACCCAGATGCCGCAGGATATCGATCCGCCGCGAATATTCAAGTATGATCCATCCCAGGATCCCGTCTATGTGGCCGGATTCAGCTCCACTATGCGCACGCCAATTGAGGTTCGCGACTGGATGGAGAACGAGCTGGCGCCGCAGCTGCAGGCTCTTCATGGTGTGGGCGGGGTTCTTGTTGCCGGCGGTCTGCTGCGCGAACTACAGGTGATTGTGGACATCGACCGGCTCAACTCCTACCGGCTTACGATGAACGATGTAACCACGGCACTCGAGGAGGAGAACCGGGATATCGCTGCGGGACAAGTCACCTCCGACCGGTTTGATGTTATGGCGAAAACCGACGGGCGCTTTGTCTCCGTGGATGATATCGCCGATGTTCGCCTTCGCATACCCAACAGCAACCGGTCCATCATGCTCACTGAAGTGGCAGAGGTAAAAGATACCAACCGCGAAGAGCGACTGTTTGTGCGCCTGAACGGTGAACCAACCATGCAGCTCAGCATTACCAAGCTGCCTGAGGCAAATACACTTGAGGTGATCGACAATGTAAAAGCGGAGCTAAACCGGCTCGAGGGAAGCGGGTTCATTCCGGCTGATATTCAATATCAGGCAACGCAGGATCAATCCTTTTTTATTATCAGCTCAATCGGCGCGGTAAGCACGGCAGCCATTCTTGGTGGCGTACTGGCCATGCTGGTTGTGCTGCTCTTTCTCGGCAGCCTGCGAAAGAGTTTTGTAATCGGCCTCTCCATCCCTATCGCCATTATGGCCACCTTTGCGATGATGGGAATGGGCAATCTTACACTCAACATCATGAGCCTTGGCGGCCTGGCACTCGGTGTGGGCCTGCTTCTCGACAACGCCATAGTCATGCTCGAAAACATTTTCCGGCACAATGAGGAGCTGAAAAAGTCAGCTGAGGACTCCGCCCACGAAGGTGCGGCTGAAGTTTCATCGGCCGTGGTAGCCTCCACGATGACCAACCTGGCGGCCGTGCTGCCCTTCCTCCTTATTACGGGATTGGCATCGATGCTGTTCGGGGAGTTGATTCTCACTATCGCCTTTGCCATTCTCGCATCTCTTGCAGCAGCTCTCACGCTTGTGCCTATGCTGGCCGCACTCCTTGCAAAAGTGAAGTACAGAAGCGGCCTTGAAGAGAGCCGGTTTAACAAGGGTTTCAACTCCGGTCTGAAGAGGCTGACAGGCGTGTATGCCGGTGCACTCCGAAAGGTATTGCGTTTCCGGTGGGGTATTGCTGCAGGTGCGTTTCTACTGCTCGGCGGGGTTTTATACCTGATGAACGATCTCGGTAACGAATTTTTGCCTCAGGTAGATGACAGTAATTTTGGTGTCTTTTTCGGTATGCCATCCGGAGCTACTCCCGATGAGACTAACAGGTACGCTCTCTGGGTAGAAGATGCCATCCAGGAGATGCCCTATGTAGAGAGTGTATTCAGCCTGGTGGGCGGACACCTTTCGGAAGGCGTCATTAATGAACGTCCCGGCACCGCACGGTTTAGCGTGAACCTGGTGCCCGCTTCGCAGCGTCGCGATATGAGCCCCGATCAGTGGGTGGATATGATGCAGGCCAAGATGGATTCCCTGGCCATACCGGGAGCAAGAACGCGGGTCAGTCTTCCCAGTATTTCCGGTATCCGAACCAATCCGGCCGGATCTGAAATATCAATCGGTATTATAGGGGATGATATTGACGTGCTCGACCGCATCGGCCGCGATCTTCTTTTTGAACTGGATGATATCCCGGGGCTTCTAAACTTTAACATCAGCCGTGACGATCGCAGCCCCCTGCTTCAGGTGGATGTAGACCGTGAGCGTGCGACCGCGCTGGGACTTAAAATCGGCGACATCGGTGATGCCGTACGTACTGCTGTTTTAGGCGATGTACCAACCCGATTCGCCACAGGTAGCGCAGAGTACGACATCCGCGTGATGCTGCCGCGCGACCAGGTAAAGAATGATGAAGACCTGAGCCAGATTCGAATATTCCGTCCAAATGGAGGTTCTGTGCCGCTGGCCGATGTGGCATCATTCCGTTTAACCGACGGACCTGCCCATATTGAGCGTGAAAACCAGGTTCGGGTACTGAGGATGGATGGTGAAGTAAATCCAAGCATAACGGATGTGGGGACCGTTAATGACCAGATCCGCGAACGTATTGCGGGCTATGATCTGCCCCAGGGCTACAGCCTTATATTTGGCGGCGAGGAAGAGGTGATACGCGAAACCAACCGGATTCTATTCACTGTAACCCTTCTTGCCATCTTCCTTGTGTTTGTGGTGATGGCCGTCCAGTACGAGCGCCTTGCCAATCCGCTGGTAATTCTGACCGCCGTACCCCTTGCCCTGATCGGTGTGGGTGCTGCACTAATCATGACGGGAAGCAGCCTGAGTGCGCCCGTACTGCTGGGAGTGATACTGCTCGTTGGAATTGTAGTAAACAACGCCATTCTTCTGGTAGAGTATATCGAAATTGGCAGGCAGGAGAAGAAACTGGAGGTATTTGAGGCCGTGGTGGATGCGGGCTCGATCCGTTTCCGTCCTATTTTGATGACCACCCTTACCACCGTTTGCGGTATGCTACCACTTGCGATTGGAATGGGTGAAGGTTCCGAGCTGATGCGGCCACTGGCGATCTCTGTGGTGGGCGGCTTGCTGGTCTCCATGTTCCTCACACTTTTCGTGGTACCCAGCCTTTACATCATCATCAATACGTTCAGTGAATGGCTGAAACGTACACTTACCGGATCGGAAGAACCTGCACTGCAGCCCTCCGGGGTGCCTGCCAATGGCGGGTCAGAATCAGAAAAAAGCACCAAAGAAGAACCTGTGGTGGGTGAATAGTTTTTGATTGCCACGATCAAACATGGTATTTCTGTTCAACAACCAGACGCAACGCCCCTCCCCAAACCCTTACAATCCATATAGCAGTTCAAGCAACTACAGAAATACCATGTTTTAAGCTTGAGGACTAAATTCACAAGGTTTAAGTCTAAAATATAATTTTGCACCACTTTTTCCTCATTGTTACATTTTCAAATATCCGACATTATAAATGAGGAAAATAAATGATAAATGATTATCCAAAGTATGGCAAACCTTTTGAGGCGAGAGAGTATTATCATATTTATAATAGTGCTGTTGGCAAGGAAAGCTTATTTCTCTCAAGAGAAAACTATGAGTATTTTCTCAAAAGATTTCATTTCTATACCCGAGATGTTTTATCCACATTCTCTTTTTGTTTGTTAAAAAACCACTTTCATTTTTTGATACAAATTTCTGAAACGGTAAGTAATGAAGAAGTTTCAGAACAACTCCGAAAGTTTTTCATTTCGTACGCTAAAGCATTTAATCGTGAGCAGCGTAGAAGAGGTACTCTTTTCAACAAACATCTTAAAAGAGTTAAAATTGAAAATAATGAACAGCTCATTTGGACAGTTTATTATATTCATCGTAATCCAGTCCATCATTTTGTCACAACAGATTATAAATCATATAGATGGAGCTCATATCAGATATTTCTTTCCGAAAAACCCTCCAAATTGAAAAGAAATTATGTATTCAATCTCTTTTCAGGAAAGAATAATTTTACAGACTTCCATGAAAAAAACATAGAAGAGGATCTTCTGAGGAAGAAAATTCATTTTTTAGAGTCTTAATACTAAAACATGGTATTTCTGTTCAACAACCAGACGCAACTCTGCTCCCCAACTCCTTACAATCCATATAACAGTTCAAACAACTACAGAAATACCATGTTTATTACTAAATTCATCTATAACTATTCACTCCTATGAACATCGAATCGTACCGAAACTACTCTCTCTCCTTTCCCGGGGCCACCGAAGACCTGCCGTTTGATGAGAATACGCTCTGTTTCAAAGTGATGGGCAAGATCTTCACAATTTGCGATATCGAGGAGTTTGAGAGCATCAACCTGAAGTGTGATCCTATAAAAGCGATTGAACTGAGAGAGATGTACCCGGATATCGTAGTCCCCGGCTACCATATGAATAAAAAGCATTGGGTTACAGTGAGCATGCAGCACAACCTGCCGGATGACCTGATCAAAGAGTGGATTACCGACTCCTACAACCTTGTGGTTGCCGGGTTACCCAAGAAGGATAGGGGGAAACTCTAACCCGCATTTCACTTCGTGTACAAACAATGAGCACTTCGTGTACAAACAATGAGCGCTATCGCGTTCAGAAAATGATCACTTCGTGGTGTTTCTCTCCGCTCGGAGCTCACAAATTGGTAAAGAAGTAGTACGCTATAATCAGTGCGGTCACTGCTTTAATCACCGTTCCAACAAAGAATCCGATGAATGATCCGATGGCCGATCTCATTGCCTGTTGGGATGTTTTACCCACAAAAATCTCTCCAGCAAATGCCCCGATAATGGGACCGATTACGATTCCAAATGGTGGAAAAAAGAAAAAACCCAGCACTGCCCCAACCAGACATCCTATAATTCCTTCTCTAGAACCGCCAAACCGTTTTGCGCCAACTGCAGGAATAATACTCTCGAGCGACATCACCACAATTACGATAAGAGCCCAGTAAACCAGGAACATGACGCTAAAAGGAGGCGTGCCGGTGAGCTGAAGCATCAGCAGGCCGGCATAGCTGAATGGCAGGCCGGGCATAACCGGCAGGAAAGATCCGATGATGCCTGTGAGGATGAATACAACACCAATTGATATCCAGAGTATTTCCATGGGTTATGTTCCTGTTCTAAATTTTTTTGAAGCCTGAGTCCGATTAATAATATCTCGATTGAGATCCTGAAAGTCCCCTCCTTAGGAAGGAGGGGAGCCTCTTTTATCAAAATTTTAGAATCGAACTCAAGTTTGATACTAAATTGGGTCAGTTTCTGTACGTAAACGCAGCTGTTAAGTTGCCGGGCAATCCCCAGCCGGTAATTATTCGACCGTCTCTGTTGATGTGACAATCAAATACCGATTATAGCATCGGCAGATCTACTCCCCGATCCCGGGCAATCTGTTCGGCCAGTTCATAACCCGCATCGGCATGTCGCATCACACCTGTGCCCGGATCGTTGGTTAACACCCGCTGCAGTCTTCTGTCGGCCATCTCTGTACCGTCGGCTACGCACACCATCCCGGCGTGAATGGAGTATCCGATTCCCACACCTCCGCCGTGATGCAGTGACACCCAGCTTGCTCCACTGGCTGTATTGAGCATGGCGTTGAGCAGCGGCCAGTCGGCGATGGCATCAGAGCCGTCTTTCATCGCTTCGGTTTCGCGGTTGGGCGAGGCTACCGAACCTGTGTCAAGATGATCTCGACCGATCACGATCGGCGCTTTAACTTTCCCCTTTTTTACCAGCCAGTTGAACTTAAGTCCCATTTCAGCCCGTTCTCCATACTCCAGCCAGCAAATTCTCGCTGGCAGCCCCTGGAACTGAATTTTATCCTGCGCGTGACGGATCCAGCGATGCAGGGCTTCTTTTTCGGGAAACGTTTCGAGCAGGGCTTTATCCGTTACGGCAATGTCTTCAGGGTCGCCCGACAGTGCTGCCCAGCGAAATGGACCTGAACCCTTACAGAAGAGTGGGCGAATATAGGCCGGTACAAATCCCGGGAAATTAAACGCCTCCTTGAGGCCGCGATGATCGGCTACCTGTCCCCGAATATTATTGCCATAGTCGAACGTGACAGCTCCCCTGTTTTGCATCTCTAGCATGTTTTTGACATGAATCACCATTGAATCCAATACATCTTTTTCATAGCCGGCAGGGTCTGACTCTCGCTTTCTTGCTGCTTGTTTTAGTGAATATCCGGCTGGAATATATCCGAGTTGAAGGTCGTGAGCCGAAGTCTGATCCGTCAATACATCGGGGATTACACCGCGCATGAGCAGGTTGGGAAGCACTTCCGCAATATTGCCCACCAAGCCTACAGATAGGGCTTTTCCACTATCTTTAGCTTCCAATACTTTTTCCAGGGCATCATCAAGATTAGAACATTTTATGTCGCAGTACCCGGTTTTAATGCGCATATCAACCCTGCTCTCGTCTACTTCAACCCCGAGAAAAGCGGCTCCATTCATTGTTGCGGCCAGCGGTTGGGCACCGCCCATTCCGCCCAGACCGGCCGTAACTACGAGCTTTCCTTTAAGTGACCCGTCAAAGTGCTGCCTTGCACATTCAGCGAACGTTTCGTAGGTGCCCTGTACAATTCCCTGTGATCCGATGTAGATCCACGAACCGGCAGTCATCTGCCCGTACATGGTGAGTCCCAATTTATCCAGCCTGCGAAACTCATCCCAGTTGGCCCAGCGGGACACAAGGTGAGAATTGGCAAGCAATACACGGGGGGCCTCCTCATGTGTACGAAAAACCCCAACCGGCTTGCCGCTTTGAATCAAAAGGGTTTCATCGTTTTCCAGTCTCTTAAGTGTCTCTACAATCTTGTGGTACGACTCCCAGTTACGGGCTGCTTTTCCTCCCCCTCCATACACAATCAGCTCGTCGGGACGTTCGGCTACTTCGGGGTCGAGATTGTTCATCAGCATTCGAAGGGCAGCTTCCTGGTGCCATCCCTTGCAATTCAGCTCCGTACCCCTGAAGGCTCTAATAGATGCTCGTTTTTGTGACATTATTATTGAGATTTAATGGATTACATCACGTTATTAGAAAGATTAAATATGAATAGAGTACTTTGCGGGTTAGTTTGGAATTAAGACTAATAGAGCTCTAAATCAACTAATTGGGCAGTTTTACTAACTGACAAGAAAATGAATACCAAAAAAGTACAACATCTGTGTCGCGGGACTATTTTTAGAACTTTAAGTAAAGCTTCTTTTATAGTACTATTATTTTCTGCACTAATCATCCTTCCTGCCGAGGTTTTTTCCCAGAATAGTGAGCAAAACGATGAAGAGTATAGCCGATGGAGCATGTCTCTTTTTGGCGGTTATACCTATGCCGAGAGAGGGGAAGGAATACGTGTATTTGCAAGCAGGTTTAATGTAGTAAGCGAACCTTCATACAATTTTGGTGCGGGAATAGATTATGCACTTACCCCATATTGGTCAATCGAAGGAGGGTACCGATACAGCCCTGTAGAAGGAGTTGGTTTTAATACCAGCATTCATACAGCATCTTTGCGAAATAAGATCCATTTGAATCGTCTTATGATCAGAAGAGAAATTGCGCAAATAATTGATCCATATCTAATTGTTGGTCTCGAACATGATTTTTTTCAAGTTGAGACTCCGGATGAGTCGTTCAGCAGAAATGAGTCGAGCCTGATTGGTGGAATTGGCGTTGCGTTCAGACTCTCAAACCGAATTGAACTTTTTGGCCAACATGAAATTAAACTCTCATCAAACAGAATTGACAATGTTGACCGTGGATTTCCTTATGATCAGATTGGAATGTCCTCAGGCGGTATTCGTATACATTTCAACAAACAAAATCAAAAGCCGCTTAATCTTAAAACCCCCACAAGGCAGATAACAGACAGTGACTACGATAGTTTTGTGACTAAAGCCAACGAACTTGAATCAGAGAGGCTTAGGCTCTCCGAAAAAAGAGAGAAAATAGATGAGCTTGAGAGAGAACTGGCAGAAAGTGAACGAGACAGAAGCACTATGGCCGACCAAATCTTAAGCCTTGAAGCGTATTCAGACTCACTAAATAGGGTATTGGAAGATTGTATATGCGGTGATGAGCTTGAAGAAAAATTGCCGCGAACTACGGTTGAAGCGGGCCATTATGTACAGGTTTTCGCAACCAGAGATTTTTCCAGGGCGGAAATAGTAAAGGAAAGGTTCATTTCATTAATGAGTCAACATCTCGACAATCCGGAAGAGAAGGTTTTTATTATCAGCCGAAAGCAGTTTTATGAAGTGATGATTGGCACTTTTGATCGATTTGCAGATACTCAACCTATATTGAGGATTGCAAGAGATGAAAGATCAGACTCTTTTGTTATCACCTTTCCAAGACCACTGCATCTGCAAGAGCAATATCAGGGCACATCAATTATTCACGAAAACACATCTCGAAAACTACTCGTGAGCCCTATCAGGAATTAACCAGAAGAACAGTTTAGTGTTTTTACTCAGTTGAGCCGGGACTTCAGCTTCATTACCCTGTTGTATGATTCATCAATTCGCTCTTCCGGTATTTCACCGGATTCAACTAAATTTTTGATGATCCGGTGTGCCTTAATTGCGATATCAGGATCATAAATCAGGTTGTTGCCAAACGCCAGCACATCAACACCTGCATTAAGGGCCAGTTTAATGGCCTGCTCAAATCCATAGTGGTCGGTGATTGCCTTCATATTCATATCATCTGAAATAATCACTCCATCGAATCCCAGCTGTTCTCTCAAAATCCCTGTAATTACATTTCTGGATAGAGTTGCCGGGTAGTCCGGGTCGAGGTTCGCATTGTAGACATGGGCAGTCATAATTTTATCTGCATGACCCTCTTCTATCAACTTTTGATAAGGATAGAGTTCAGACTCGATCCAGGTATCCGTTACATCGGTCAGGCCCAGGTGCGAATCTTCCGTCGAGCTTCCATGCCCCGGAAAATGCTTCAAAACCGTAATTACATTTTGATTGCGGTGCTGCAGAATAAATTCCCTTGCGTGTTCGGTCACCTTTAACGTATCGGATGAGAAGCTTCGTTCTATGCCACCTATGACCGGATTGTCGGGATTTACATTTACATCCACAACCGGGGCAATGTTTACATTGATACCGAGTTCGCGCAGGGTTTTCGCGGTTCTTGAAGCGTAGAAAGCGGTTGTGTCCATATGATCAACCTCTCCAAGATACCGGGCGGAAACGGTTGGATAGAAACCGTGCCGCTCTTTTAACCGGGCAACCCTGCCGCCCTCCTGGTCGACAAGCACCAGTAATGGTGTCTCCGCATAATTTTCCAGGGATTCAACCAGCGCTTTTACCTGTTCGGGCGATTCCACATTTCTTCTGGGCGACTGCAGGGCAACATCATAATCGAACAGGATAACTCCCCCTATTCGTTTGGCTTTAATATCCCTCACAACAGGACTGTTGTCATCAACCTCAAAGCCGCGGAAACCGATTCTAATCAGCTCTCCGATCTTCTCGTCCAGCCCGGGTTCAGCATTTTGAACTGTCGCAGATTTTGTAATCCCAAATTGGGCGACGATGAAAATCAGAATTAGCAGAAAAATCAGCAGAATGGTTCTTTGAATAGTCATAGAGTGAAAACTTTAAATATGAAAATGGATCAAGTACCTAGTGTTATGTCAATCTTAAAGTGACGGTTGAAACCTGACAGCATTCCCGCGCTTTTTGCGGGTTTCTGTCAGCGTTGGCGAAAAGTCCACCGACTCTAAATCACGGATTTCGCCCATGCTCGATCCCAAAGTAACGCTGTCAGATCCCCCATAGGGATCCCTTCGGGGCAGTGGGTGTACCGCTAAAGCTGCACCTGCGGCTGACAGGTTGCTTCCGACAATTTACACTTGACATGACACTAGAGTGCATAAGTATATTGCAGGTTCCAATTAAGTTACAATAACGCTTCCGCAGGTAAGTCCCGCTTCAGCTTTTGCCATTTCAGACTGATCGACGCTGATTACATCATAACCGCGCTTACTAAGCCACTCAAGAGAGTATTTAAATGAAGATGGACATAGCGCCCAATTATCTTTTCGCATAATATTGGCACCATTGGGTTCATTGGGATGTACGTGTTCACATCGATAATCCGGGAATATTTCACGATCAACCCACTCCGGGTTTATCAGCAGAAGATCATCTTCAATTTGCGCAATAGCGGTCTTCAGATGGAGACATTTCGTAACCGGAATGCCCGTAACCTTATATCCAAAAGGTTTCAGAATTTCTGAAAATTGATTGATAGCCTCTCTGTTTGTACGCTGCGAAATACCAATATAAACCGATTTTCCCAAGGTGAGCACATCACCGCCGTCGATGGTTCCCGGGGCTTCGATAAAGCGCAATTCCCGGTACTCTTTCAAAATCTCAGCCATGGTTTTCGTTTCCGGCCTGCGTGATTCAGCTCCCGGCCGGGTTATAATTCCAACCTCAGGAAACACAACAGCCGTATCCTCCACGAATACCCCGTCGGGAAGATGGGGAGCTTCCGGAACACGACGGATGATGTAACCCATCTTTTCCAGGGCTTGTTCATACTCATGATGCTGCTGATCTGCTTTTCGAATATCGATCACCTCCCGTTCAAGGTGCGTTAATTCACACTCGCCGAGTAATGGGCTGATGGCCCGCGTTAAGGCTGTTGGTTGATTCAATATATCTGCTTTGAAATGTTAGAGGTTTACTTTTGAATGCAAGATATTGATAAATCACAATTCAGATGCAACAATTAAACGGTAATTTCAGTTATCTCTTTGCAGCCAAATTATGAATGTAGTACATTTTTGAAATGCTTTACAGTCAATCAAAAAAGGAATTCACCATCAAATGAGAAATTGCCCCCACAATTACTGTACAGGGTGGATTTTAAGCGGATGGCTGCACTGCATGCAGAAGCTAAAGCTTTCAACGTGGATTCGCTACATGACCGCAGCCATATTTATGTTCATGGTCTATATCCCGATGGCAGAGGCCCAGGTGGAAGATACTACGCGTGTAGAAAGAAAGATTCCGGAGCGGATTGAATCGCAAAGGCACAATACTATTATCCACACGCCCTATAACATGAATGTTCTCTCTCCCGGAATGAATCAGTACCGCCTGAATGATCAGGGGACCACCTATGGGTTTTACAGGCGGTTGAATTACCAGGGAGCCCAAGAGTTTATAATGACTGAGGATACCGGTTATGATCCTTACGGCCCTGAGTGGGAGCGTAAACTGAATGCAGATTTAATCGCAATTCTTCAGGCCACATTTAAAGAGCAGAGTAGCATTCTACAAACGCTTGCGCGAATAGCACCCTTTTTAGGATTCGGGTGGAATCGGTATGAGCCGCCTCCGCCCCCGCGTATTGAGCATCCCGACAGCGAGCCTGTTGAGTATTAAGCTCGAGTTATTTCAGGTGAGTTTCGCATGCACGTGCAAAAAATGAGCCTGTGGGGATCCCTTACGCGGCGAGATAATAACAAAGGCTCTATTAGTCCCCCTTTTCCCGAAGGGATCACTACGTGGAGGGAGAGCAGGGGATACACCCCTCCCGGCTAAAGCCGTACTCCCCTCAAAGGGGAGACTTTCCCCCATTGCCCTTTGAAGGGGGGACACTCCTTAGTTTACTCTTTCTCTAACTAACTTTATTTAACCCATAGCACCAATTGGAATCGGGCAGTCGAGCGCTTCTGATATAGCCCTTACCAGCTCTTTCTCTTCTGTTGTGATCTGTTTGTCGGCGGTAACGGTATGGATTACGGCGCTCAGAATAAACTTCTTAGCCGGATTGGCTGAAGCCGCCAGCTCATCCAAAGCTTTATCAAGTTCTGCAAGACCGCACTCTTCGGGAGCAAGTAGTTCCATGCCGTCAGGAGCCACTTTTTCAATTGGCTTAAGGCCGGCTTTCCAGGCATTTTCAGAATCCTTGTCGGAAGCGTGTGAAAGAACAGAAAGAAGCAGAGAGAGCTCCTTGCCAAGGGTTTTAAGATGATGGTGGCGCACCTCCGGAACCTTATTTCCTGAAAAAGCCATCTCCAGTTTGCGATCCACAATCTTTTCGATGGCAAAGGCAAACAGGTTTTGATCTTCACTCTCAAGAACAATGCGCCGGATGATGTTGTGAAATGTTGAATACTGTTCCTTACTCATACCACGCAGAGAGGCGTGTGCCATATCAGCCAGTGGCAGGTACCAGTTACGGTCGCCACCTTCAAGTTCTTTCATCAGTTTCTTCACTTCATTCTGCACTGCTTTATCCGCTTCATCTGCAAACCAACCGGGGATAGCGTGCCGGCCGCTTTCATCCGCCATAAAGAGCATGGCGTAGATCAGGGCCTCTGCAGCAAGGGGTTCGTGAGCTGCCTGCCGAAGTGAGTCGGGCAGCTGTTCAAGCAGTTTTCCTGCGCGGTTTATATGGCCCGGATCCAGAGTTCCAATGGCTCCAAGAATTACTTCGGGCGTTAGTGCGGCATGCCCGCCCGCCCCCTGTTTGGCAGCCGGTTTCGACGCTGATACATGGTCTTTCTCAAATTTCTTCCGCAATTTTGACCTTCGCTTCTCATCACCTGAATCAAACGATGGATTGATGGCTTTAATCCGTTTTTCAATTGGGGGATGGGTGGAGTAGAGCTTATCGAGAGCGGAGTGAAAGCTGCTTGCAAAGAAGAGGTGACTCATCTCCATAGCGTGGCCGTCATTGATTTCAGCGCCCTTTTTCTTGGACCCTATTTTACTGAGGGCTCCGGCCAGGCCATCCGGATTGCGTGTATATTGAACCGCTGCCGCGTCGGCCAGGTACTCCCGCTGGCGCGATATGGCCGACTGGATCATTCTCCCAAAAATCATCCCGATATACCCGATAATCACAAGTGCCAGTCCGGCCAGTATAATTACGATGGTAGCATTGCCGCCACCGTCCTTTCCACCGCCGCTTCTGCGCCGGGTTCCGCCGGTGAACATCACGCTTCTCATTACAACCATCCCCATAATGTGAATCAATAAAATTCCATTCAGAATACCGATCAGCCGGATATTAAATCGCATATCACCATTAAAAATGTGGCTGAACTCATGCGCAATTACACCCTGCAGTTCATCCCGTGTCAGCTGCTCAAGTGCACCGCGGGTCACTCCCACCGCCGCATCATTGGTGTTGAAGCCGGCCGCAAAAGCGTTAATGTTCTCTTCATTGTCGAGGATGTACACGTCGGGAACCGGCATCCCGGAAGCGATCGACATCTCCTCAACGATATTCATCAGCCTCCGTTCGCCGGCGTTGGTTGTGGATGGATCCAGTCGCCTGCCGCCCAATAGCTCTGCCACTGCCGACCCCCCCTTTCGGAGCTGAGACACACGAAACAGGGTTCCAATGGTGATGGTACCCAAAACCGCAAAAGTTACCATAAGCAACCATCCGGGACTCCACCAGCCGGCATCCTGAACGTCGGCGATTTGCCAGTGATAGAGCAATAGGGTAACTACGTAGATCGAAAAAACGATTCCGATCACGGCCAACAGATAGAGTAGTACCAGTTTCCCGGAGTTCCGCTTGGCGCGGTCCTGGGCTTCAAAAAAATCCATATTCAATATTGATGTTTGATTGTGACAAATCGAAAATCCCCTCCTTTTCAAGAGGGACTTGGGGAGATTTGGCTGAGGGAGTATTTAGTTATGGCTGACCAGAAAAACAGAACCTCAAAATTTATAAATCATAGCTTTAGACAACCGTTCCTTCAGGGATCCGCCATAGGCCTCTGTCAAGGCATCTCTTCGGAGCCTTTGAGAAAATCCCCTCTCCCCAACCCCGAAGTTTCGAGGCGGAAAAGGCAGTATCGGGTCATTTAAACCTAAAATGAAACCTTTGGTGCTTCTCTTTCAGCGGCGTTCTCAATTACAAACTGTTGTGCATGAGTAAACCCAAACATACCCGCGAAAATGGTATTTGGAAACTGCTCGCGGTAGGTGTTGTAGTTCATTACCGCATCGTTAAAGGCCTGCCGTGCAAATGCGATCTTATTCTCTGTTGAAGAGAGCTCCTCAGAAAGCTGCATCATATTCTGGTTCGCCTTCAGGTCGGGATAGTTTTCCGAGAGGGCAAAAAATTTGCCCAGCGATCCGGTCAGCGCCTGCTCTGCGCCCATCAGGTTGCGCATGGCATTCGGGTCGTCGGGTTGAGCCGCCACCTGCTTTTCCGCCTGCTGAGCCTGATTTCGGGCCTGGATTACGGCTTCAAGGGTTTCACGCTCGTGTTTCATGTACGACTTGGCGATTTCCACAAGGTTGGGAATCAGATCGTAGCGTCGCTTAAGCTGCACGTCGATCTGGGCAAAGGCGTTTTTAAACCGGTTGCGAAACGCCACCAGCTTGTTGTAGATGCCGATAGACCAGGCGATCAGTACAATAATGAGTACAATTACAATAATCAGTGCTGTCATGTTGATAATAATAGGTTGAAAAAATTATAAGAAAATATCGTAGATCCTGATATTCAGGAATATACGAGATGTGGGATAGCGTGCAAATATGGTTTTGTACGTGAGCGTAAAGAATAAGATTCGGGATTGGGGGCTTAGGGTGATTTACATTTTTTTAATTCGACCCTGTTTTCCTATAATAAACTGGTATTTATAGAGAAAGAACGACTCACTCACAAAAGAAGATGGCCCTATTCCAACAAGCGGTACTGAATAAATATCTGAAAGAGATTGAGGAAGATGTTATCGCAGAAGTGTGGGGAAGGTTTACATCCCATTTTCACGATCCTGAAATCCAGGAGAATATCCGCAACTCAAAGGAAGAGGAGTACCAGGATGGATTTCTGACCGACCTGTTTGTAAAGGTATTGGGTTACACCAAATACCCGGCTTCGGGATATAATCTGCGAGTGGAGCAGAAAGATGAAAAAGGCTCCAAAAAAGCGGACGGTGCCATCCTGAAAGATGACAAGGTAGTTGGGGTGATTGAGCTGAAGGGAACCGACACCACCGACCTCGACAAAGTGGAATCGCAGGCGTTCGGATACAAAAACTACCACCGCCACGCCGACTATGTGATCATCTCCAATTTTGAAAAACTCCGGTTCTACATCGACAATGCGGTAGAACACCGGGAGTTTAACCTGTTTGAGCTGACCAAAGAGGAGTTTAAAGTTCTCTGGCTCTGCCTGGAGCAGGGGAACGTTGAAAAAGGCCTGCCGAAAACCATCAAAGAGGCGTCGCTCACCCAAAACGAGGAGGTGACCAAAA
>REDT01000072.1 GCA_007693295.1 Balneolaceae bacterium | reverse complement strand
CGGTTTCATCTTTAATCTTGAGCTCCAGATGGGTTGGGCTGTCGCTGTAGCGCCATTTGCACCTTGCACCTTGCGCCTTGCGTCTTGAAAAAACCTCCGCATCGAACCGTGCAAAACCGCAAAACAGAATCCGGAGGTTAATTCACGGGAGTTTGTGTCATTGCCAAAAAATCGTGAGAAAAATCCCAACCGATTTCATGAAATCTACTCTTTACCGGGGTACTTACAGGCGCAAAATGGTCTTTCCACTACCCCTCGATAAACCCTGAGCGTTGATCCAAATCACGCCTCGGGGTTCATTTGCTTCGCATCTTTACCCCGAGCTGCGCACGGGGCTAATCACTTTAACCCCATTCGGGGTTGGAATTTCGGTCAGTTCTGGCTCTACGATTCGACAGTTCGACAGTTCGACAGTTCTACAATTCTACGGTTCTACGCCGAAGGCATAACGGGGCAGTTCGACAGTCTACCCTCCACATCCATTCAAATAAAACCAAGAAACAGAATCCTGCACCTATCCATAGCGCATCATTAGAGCGGTCACTTTTTCTTTTTCTTGACCCCTTTCCAGGCTAATGAACCGATCCAGCCGGACAGGATTCCGAAGCCGATTGCAATAGTCAAAGAGAGAATAAACTGACTGTGAATTTGATTCGCAATCAAGATACGACTGACAAAATAGACAATAACGGCGGTGAGGTAACCGATAATAAAGGTGCCAATCATATCCCTGGTCTTTAGATTGGCAACAAAGAGTGTGAAAAAAGAAGCAAATGTACCTATAGCAAGCCACCAGACAAGGAAAGTAGTGTCTGTAAAATCTATTTGCCCGGCAGTTTGTGTCCATAAAGGCAGACCGGCTGCAAGAGTTGCGATAAAAATGGAAATCAATTTATAATTCTGTCGTGTAGATTCTTGCATAATTTATAGCTCAGAATGTATGTAGAGAAAGTTTGTAATGATGAATATAAAATAATTGTGATAAAGGTAAATGGATTACGAAGAAATTATGTCTTTACAGATATAAAACGATCTAATATAAAGAGGTGGGTAATAGTTGGTTATGTGGTGCGTTTAAATTAACGTAATAAATATAGAAATTAATCAGGTAAAATAATTTAAAATTGATCGTTAAATATTTGAACTTTTCATATATTCGTTACTTAAATTAATAATAAAGTAAAAGAAACATGGATATTAAATTTGTAAAACGCTCGCAAATTAAGTCGAGTAAGCGTCGTTCTTCAAAATTCAAACCTCTCATGGATGCACTTGACAAGCTGGAGCCGGGAGGCCAGGCTGTAGAAGTATCCTATACAAATGAGAAAAGTGTAAACTCTATGAGAACTGCAGTTTACCAATATAATCAGGAGAACAACGTCAAAATAAAAAGCGGCAAAGATACCAACAATAAAAAAATCTATTTCTACAGAGAAAAATAGATGATTATATAAATTTGAGATTCAGCCGGTTAAATTTAATTGAACCGGCTTTTTTTTTTGAACATGATCAACTCCCTTTAAGCTATTGCTGCCTCTGGAATAAGATACCCTGGGTAATGGAGAGCTTTATAGGCTCATCTATTTTTTTCAACTTGAGCGAGGGAGTAGATAGTTCCACACTCCAATCATCGAAATTCGTCACCGGCAAGCCTGATTTCGGGATGTGAATCTGCCGCGGTTGCCCTTCCATATTCGCAGCTATAACAAGTTCTTTACCGCTTATGCTGTCTTTTCGGTATCCGAAAAAAATTACCGTCCCATCTACAGGCTCCCGATAGAAGAAACAGTCGCTTGCTCCAAAATTTGAATGAAGCCAGCTGTTCCGAAGCCTGAACTCTCTCACTGCCAGGTTGAACGCAGCCTTGCGGGGTTCGATAGTGTCGGCATGCATATCGGCATTACAATAGAAGTGAAGATCTTCCGCCCACGCAAGGGCATAGCGATTCAGTTTGTCTGTATCCCAATTGGTAACTTCAAAAGGGGGATCAAAAGAGTTTAACAGCTCAGCGATATTTCCAGGTTTGTACTCTGTAGCCTTTACCAGGTAGAGTAAACCTTTCGAAAAACGACGTAACCCTTCAAGAGAGCGGAAACCAAGATCTTTTAACTTTTTAAAAAACCGGGCGTTTCGAAACTCTACCCCGGTTATTTGCCATTCGGTAAAGTGTGCTTCCTCAGCTGCAACCTTAATTGCATAGGTTGTATCGGTATTTCTGATGAAGCTCCATGGGGTATTTCCAAGGGCCTGCACAAAGTCCATCGGTACGCCCGGCAGAAATCCGTTCATCAAAAGGGTAGTGGCCGTGTTGTTATAGGCATTATCCATCACCATTTTGAGGGAGTTGCCCAGCTGAAAGTTTACGTTTATTGCAGAGGGATCGGCCTGTGTTCCGCGGCGCATGGTGTCGTGATTGGCATAACCGCTGATCCATTTTTCGCCAAATTTGAGCAGCTCCTTTAGCCTCCACCATTTGGACACCCAGTATGTATAGTTATAGGGTGTGTTGTAGGCAAAAATCATGGGGGCCCACTGGTGCGGATGGCCCTGCTGAGCGGTGATTTCCCGGTAGGTTGATGCCAGCTCCCAGTCATCGCGAGGCCAGGGTCGCCCGTCCTCAAAAATCATCCAGGGCTTATAGCGAACACCGGCCACATTCTGTTCCACTTCGCTCATCTCTTTCAAAAAGTCATCGTCATGAATCAGCTGATCACTACTTTCATCATAGTATTTAAAGTCCTGGGCACCATCCACGCGAACGCCGTCAAATCCCCAGTCAATCTTACGCCGCTGCATCTCAAGAATCATCGCGCGAACCAGGGGGCTGCGGAAGCGTATATTTAACCCATACATATTATGGCCGGCAAAAAACTCTTCCGGCATTACATTTAATCCCTGGTTATCTGCATGCCCGTAAACAACGTCCAGAATAACTTTGATGGGCTGGCCGGGAAAATTATGGAGCGTTTCAATAAGCTCGAGCAGTTCGTGCGGCCGTCCGGTTGTGAGAATGGATGGATTTAGAGCAGCTGAACCAAAAAGAACAATATCGTACCCCCAATTGATGATGGAGGGTTTTGTAAGGTGGATGGTTATCTCCGCACCATTGTTTTTTGGTGTTTGAATGGCGTTCCAGAAATTATGATTTTTCGGATGCTCTATTAGCGGATCTACCGGCATCAGTTCGATGGCGTCAAATCCAAGCAGGTTTTGTTCATCAGGCGATAATTTGCCCTCACTCTTCAGCTTATTACCGATCTGTTTATACCGGTTAGAGAGAGATTGTAGGGTTCCATATTTTGTTGCTGTTGATGTGTGTACTTCCAGCAGGTTAACAGAAGGGCCAATCCGGTTATCATCAGGAGATTCGAATGATTGCTGAATTCGTTTAAAATATTCAGCGTCTTTTCTGGTACTGCGTACTTTTTCAACATCATAGAGTTCAGCCGGCGAGTAGATTCCGTACGGCATCGACCACGCCATGGGATCCCTGACAATGATACTGCTGCCATCAGAAAACCGGATTGAATATTCGTAAAAGGTTCCAAACCGGTCACGGTCTCCGGCAGTGGCACCCTCAATCACTGCGCATGCAAACTCGCCTTTAGCGATTATCTCAAATGAGTGACAGGCAACGCTAATATGCTGCTCCGGCTTATCAAAATTGAAGGGCAGTAGGGGCGTAAAGAGGTGTATATGTACGCTTTCGGCTTCTTTAATTTTCGGATGCCAGATTAAAAATTCCGAAAGGGTGCCATGAACATGGGCTCCAAGCCTGCCCGCAAGGTAACGGGCAGCCGATTTTTTCAGTCCATACGTAATTTTTTGATGGATCTCTTTAGCAAAAGCTTCCGTTTCAGGCCGGTTAAGTGATATAGCTGACATAGTAATTGAGCACTAAACTGTTGAAACTATCAATTTACCAAAACGTAATAACCACTGCAGCAGTGAATATAAGTATCAGAACCGAGTGAAATCGGTAATCTTTGTACCAGGGTAACGGTTCTGACGGCCTGGCGTCTTTTGGCTTCCAAATGATGGTGTCCATACTTTCGTGATCGGGTGCTTCACTAAAGATGCTGATCAGATAAAAAACCAGAAAAGAGAACGCTGTCAGTAAGCCTGCAGTAATGGTAAAATGAAGTTCAAATATATCAAATATGGAGAGTAAAAATATACCGAATGAAACAGAGTGCCCAATTACCAGGGTCCAAAAAGCTGCATTACGGCTACCTCTTTCCCACAGAATACCCATAAAGAAGATGGCTACAACTGGCGGCACGATATATGAAAAAGCCTGCTGGATATAGCGGAAAATACCTTCAAAGTGAACGATATTCGGAGCCCAGATCACGGCTACGATCATCAGGATAATGGTTGTCCAGCGGCCAATTTTCCCAATCTCCTTGCTGGTCAGGTTTGGATTTTTCGGCTTCACGAAGTCCATGGTTATCAGTGTTGACGATGAGTTCAGCGTGGAGTCGATACTGGAGAGGATGGCGGAGATAAGCCCGGCCAGTACAAGTCCGGTTATCCCGATTGGAAGAACGTTGGCGACCATTGTTGGGAAAACCATGTCGGGATCATCAAGGCCCGGAAATACGCTTATGGCCATAACCCCGGGAATAACCATGATGAACAGCGCCCCGACTTTCAAAAAGCCGCCCAGCATGGCTCCCCAGCGGGCGTTTTTGATATCTTTTGCGCCAAGTACCCGCTGCACGATATATTGATTTGTAGCCCAGTAGTAGAATCCGAGTACGGGTACACCAATCAGGGTGCCAAGCCATGGCAGGGCTTCATCATCAAGAGGGCGGATCATTGAGAGCTGGTCTTCCGGTACGGTAGCGGTTAGTGCAGCCCAGGAAAAATCGAAGTTGCTGAACATCAGATAGGTAAGCATGGAAGAACCGGAGAGTAATATAAGGGCCTGCAGTACATCAGTATAGACTACCGCCTTTAAACCACCCGCCGCCGTGTATAAACCGGCAAATATGCCGAGAGCCATGATGGTGTACCAGATATCAACTTCCGGAAAGAAAACCTGTACAACAAGCGCCCCGGCGTAGAGCCCGCCTGCCGTATCAACCACAATGCTCAAAAATATGGTGATGATGGAGAAGTATTTCCGGGAGCGGGAATCAAAGCGATTCTCCAGAAACTCCGGAATGGTTGTAATACTCGATTTGATATAGTACGGAATAAAAAAGACGGCCATTACGACCAGAACGACGGCCGCCATCCACTCGTAATTCGCAACGGAGATACCGGTCCGGTATGCGTCTCCCGACAGACCGATCAGCGTGGTGCTGGAAATATTTGAGGCAAACAGTGAAAAACCGATAACGCCCCAGCCGAGCGTGCGGCCCGCTAAAAACAGATCTTCACCTGTTTTTGTTTTCCTGGAAACCCAAACGCCGATACCGATAATGAGCAAAAAGTAACCGACAATAATGGCAATGTCGATATTACTGAGGGAAATTTCAGCCATTTTACTTTGGTTATTTTAACAGGATGCGCCTAAAGAGAATTTTTTGACTACCTAATAAAGTGAATCTCTTTCAAAAAGGGTAGAAATATTTTTTAAAAAGTGTGAGTTTACTCAGAACTCCAATTACTGCACTAGGCTTGCCCGGCCTTGAATTCCCGGTTCGTTAGGTGAAGCAGTGCATTACGAATCCTAAGCCACGCAGGATTTGATCTTACCACGAGTTGGTAGTTATCAAGGCGGGGCCTTGGATTCGTTCTGCGGAGCCGAAGCGAACGGTTTCGGGAATTCA
>REDT01000074.1 GCA_007693295.1 Balneolaceae bacterium | reverse complement strand
GCTTCACTGATGCCCAAAAGAGATACCCCCTCACGATTGATGCCACTTTTTTGCCGCAGGCTATCCATTGAATAGTGCCGCCCGTGGTGCTTGGCAACCATTCTCAGGCAAGTGGGACCGCAGTCCATTTGGTCGTGTTGTCGGTAGAGTGGAAAAGGTTTCATTTACTTACTCTTGAAATAGATTTTATGTTTTTGGTAAATACATTTCTAAACCTGCTTATGATAAGATCATCACACTTTCCATTTTTAGTATATGTTACTTTTTGCTTTTTGCTTTTTGCTCCGGCACAGACAGTAAGTATATCGTACGATTAGTATTACAACGGAAACAAGAAGGATCAGCGAGTATTTCTTTTCTTTCCGTGGTAATTACATTTCTATTTTCAAGCATATTTCACTTTTGAGTTAGTGCTCACAATCAGGCCCAAAATCCCAATAAATCCCCTTCATCGGCTCATCTGTTCGACGGTTTCCTTAGGACATTTCAATTCGGTACCGCACTACCTGATATGAACCAGTCTCTTCCTCCATTCGCCGGGTGTACATGTAGCCGTTTTTTACTGCTTCGATCTTTTCTTCTCTCAACCATTCAAATTTGTTGATTAATTCTCCGTCCTTTTGCAAAACCCACCATTCATATTTATCCACATCCTCTGTGATGGTTGCCACCCAAATTCTCTCTTCATCATCAACGATGAAATCAAATACAGCAGGTCGGGTTTCTGGCAGTCTTTCTCCAAGTGTTCGCCTGACATCCGGAATCGAGAATCTTAAGGTCTCATAATAAACAGGGAAATCTGAATCACCTTGAACTTTCACATTCGAATACGGATAATAGATTCCGTTCAAAAAATTGCCCTTAATATCCAGCACCTTAATGGCAACCTGGCCTGTCCATAGCAAGTAAATTTTACCGGATTCAAATAATGAAAAGAGGGTCGTTCTGTCAAATGGTACAGTTGGATAAGACCTTCCACGTTGATTGACAATCTCGTAGTAGTCGTCTATATCTGTTATTGTGATAGCAGGCTCTACAACATTTCCCGAATGGTCCATCAAGTAATAGTGCATAAAGCGTTGAGTCACGGCTGACTCAGCTGATCTAATATTTTCTATTACTCCCACTATCAAATAGTCATTATTTACTACTGAAAATTCACCTGTTCCTCTGATATCATTGATACTTGGAACAAATATCTCACGTTCCAACTCAAATGTTTCCGTATCAAAAACAGATATTCTTGACTGATTTGCATCATAAACATAGAGCATACCATTTTTTGATTGCATATTGTGAATCACTACAAACTCACCCGGCCCCCGACCTTCCCTGCCTATAATTCCTTTCTTATCTCCATTACTCTCGTATACATGCACACTTTTTTGACTTTCCATGTATACCCTGCCCAAATCATCAACTTCTATTCTATCGCGGTTAGACACATATGTTTTTTCAGTATCCCCAAAAACTTGTTCTTTTGTAAATGAAAAGTTGGTGGATGGATCAACAGCCTTACTAAAAACCTCAACATTTGAATGGCTTTTGAAAAAATCGGGGAGATTATCGTCCTTTGAGGACTGATAACAACCCTGAAATAGGGTAAGCACTAAAGTTGATAATAGAAGTTGATTAAACATTAGTTTTTATTATTTACTTACTGTTATTAAACAGGCTGTTCTCCCGGAGGTGTAGCACTTCCACAGTTTGCGGCCCTTGTATTCGCAAATGCAATATCACAGCATTGATTGTAATCAAGACCTGTACAAAGGACAGTTCCTTCTATATTTCCATTCATGGGGTCAAAACAATCACATCTCGTATATTCTTCACCCGCTAGGATCCCTTTCATTTCATTTCTGTTTAAATTTTTCATATTTGTTATTTTTTATTTTCCGTTTTACCATTTGGCGGGGTACGATTAGTGTTTAACCCCTGTTTGATCGCTCAAACATCCCTTACTTCTTTGAATTTTTTTACTTTACCTCAATTTAAATTCACTTAATTCTTTGGTTTCTGATAACTAAAGACATCCTCCAATTCCGTTATCAACGCAAAAGATTCTTCACCCGGTAAGCCGCCGTTAGTTCATAATGATTGTGTGCAACTTGATTTATAAAATGGAAAAATTATCATTCTTTTCTTGTAACACTGTAATCATAAACTACAATACTGCCCGTACGTTTGGACCCTTCATCTAGCTCGTATGTATAGATTTTCCCGTTCTTAATAGCTTTTATTGACTCTTCCTCAATACCCCTGTCCAGCTTGTTACCCGGCCATCTGAACGTGACAATGAGCTCCTCTTCATCAATGATCCACCACTCATATTCATCGTAACTTGACGTTATAGTGGAAACCCATAGCCGGTTTTCATCATCTAATAAAAATCTGTTTATAGCAGGCCATACAGAAGGAAATGTATAAGAAGCTGAGATATCTCTTAAGGAGTGTGAATCAGGAAAGTGATTAATTATTTTGTTGGGGTCTAAGTCAGCTTTTGTAAATGGCAAATTAATTGTTCTAACTTCATTACTATAGATATCTTCAATCTTAATCAAAAAAGAGTCCGTAGGAGTAGAGTAGATTTTCCCGGCAGGGTTAATTTTGACTCCAAAATTTAGATTATGAGGCAAATTGTATTTTGTCATAGGAAATGGACCTATTTGACCAAACCTGTTATCCATAACCTTGAATTTAAGATCCGGGAATGCTTTCCCTTCTTTATCAATCAGATAGTAATGATGAAATTTTTGATCAACTGATTCTTCTGTTTTTTCACCTTGAAGCAATTGTACTAAATAATTCTCCTCTGCTCGTACGAAAATTGCATCCTCATTTAACGGGTAAAATTCTGAACTATACTGTAAAACACCGTCTTCGTTTATTTGCCTGAGTAATTCGTTCTGTAGCGCAAATGTATCTATTAATTTTGAATTCGCTGTTGAGAACAGACTGATTCTTTTCAGGTTCTCATCGTATATATACAAAATATCAGATCTGATATCGATATTGGCGATCATTTGGAATTCACCTGGGCCTCTCCCTTTTCTTCCAATTTTCTCTTTCAATTTTCCCGACGGCCCATACTTAAAGATTTGCTGATCGCCATTAATTCCACCTGACATCACATAAACATTATCATTTCTATCAACCGAAAAATTTCCCATGTAGCCGATATATACATAAATGGTTGAATCATTCTCATAAGCGGTTAAACCATTTTCAATAATGTGTGACCTTGTGATCTTTATATCATGCGATGGGACTACAAGTAGTTTCTCATTTGACTCCGTATTTCTATTGTCACCACTATGACATGATGTTAGAAGTACCGTTAGTATAATTATGGGTATAATTGACTTCATAAAAAAATAGCCCAATCTAAAAATGACTATAAAATCACTTAAAGATTGGTTTTGTGAGTTGTTTATTAATTATAACAAAGTGCTGCAGCATAGCCACCACTATCTACACATGGATCACTACCAATATTAGATATATAGTCTGATTGGCACTGTTCATTTGATGTGCATTGCTCAAAACTGTCTGAAACTTCCACAGTCTGTGAACCTCCATAGCAAGTCCCCGGCCCACCCGTACAGCATTGGATGTAGCAACCTCCTAAACCGCCGCCATCAAAACCCGCTTTAATGTTTCTAAGCTCACTTCTTGTTAGTACAGTTATAAACTTCATGGTATTTCCTCATTTAATTATCAATTAAATCCCGTTTTACCATTCGGCGAGGTACGAGTATAAATGAACCCCTGTTTGATCACTCAAACATTCGTTTGCTTCGCTGACATTTTTGTACTTACAAAATTTCCTTTCATTGTATTCAACCCAATCTGGTTACCAAATGAATCCACAAGTCCCGGAATCAATGCAGCCAGATCCTTCACCCGGTAGGCCGCCGGCAGTTCATACCCGTTCATAAATGTAGTCGGGGTTTTGGTGATGCCGGCGCTCTTCACCCAATCATAGTGAGTATTCAAATAGGCATCTGCTTCGGTAGGATGTAATGTATCGTTTAAGTGGTGGGCGGATGTAAATTTCTCTACATCCATCAATTCATACCACTCATCCATCAGCGCCTGCCCGTCCGGTAATCCATTTTTTCGTTCCTTTAAAGAGTGTAGCCAGGCCTTTAACAGCCGACCACTGATTTCTCCTTTATCCCCGCTTTTCAAAAACCGCAGAGAGAGACTTATCTGTCCGGGATAGATGCTCATAAGCTCTTTTGCCGGCTCCAGCTCGTTTTTGCAAGGACCGCAGTAGAGGTTCACCGCCATGGTGAGTTTAACCTGGGCATCCGGGCTGCCGATCAGAAAGTCATGTTCAAAAGGCGTGATATCCACCTGCCGCTGCCGGAACAGCAGGCTTGTGAATACTTCCGGTGAGTTTTTGATCCGTGCTGCGGCAATCTCGTTTTGTACAGCCCGGTTTTTCTCCTGGATGGCCTGTTTTAAAAGAAGAAGTGAGGAACCCGCCAATCCGAATAGTAAAAGCGTAATAACTGCTTCCGGGAGAGCGAATGCCATTGGGTTCATCAACCCGGAGTAGAATAGGTAGCCGAATATGAAAGCCTGAACGGCCAGTATCCCGCTTACCACCAGGCAGAGTCGGCACCACTCTTTAATTTTGAAGGCCTGCAGCCAGAGTGAGTAACCGATTATGGGGACGGCAAGAATACTCATCCATCCCAATACCGAGAGGAGTCCGCCGCCCGACCAGAGCGGCACAACTAACCCTACGGCTGCAAGCTGAGCAACAAAATAACCCAGCGTTAAGTCTGAAAATGTGATAAACCCGAACAGTTTTCCCTCTTCCGACCGGAGCACCTTCCCGCAGCCGGACCCGGTACCCGCGTTGCAGAAGCTTTCTACGGCTTGGTAGGTGATGCCCAGGTCTTTGGCGAAGAGAACGTAGCCTGTCACTACTCCGGCCAGGGCTGTTACTATTATTAATAATTGTACCCATGAGAACGAAAGCAGCAGTGGAATCGCCACAAGGCCTGCCACAGTAAAAATGAATGAAGAAGAGAGAATTTTGAATCGTTTCTCTTCGTCGAGGGCTTTTTTGTTTTCTTTATCGGCAATCTCTGTGGTAGGCTCTGCTTTGATCAGCACACCGCTCCAATGGTTCAGTTTCTCCCCGGAGTCTTCCAGGTCTTTGGCATCGAATACCGGCAGCAGCGATCCGCCCGCTGTTTCCAGATGAAGAAGGCTTGGAAACGGCAGATCGCTGAGGTTTTCTTTGTTTGCCCGCACCGCGGTATGGGGAATGCCAAACTGCTGCAGGGTATCGGCCACCGCCAGGATAGATGGGTAGTCCGGGTGTGAGGCGATTCGCTTTTTACAATATCGCTCCGACACCGGGATGTTCAAATATTTCAGGTATGCGGCTACGGCTTGTTCCATATCTGCGCAACGTATGGCTTAAAGGTTGTTTCTTTTCTGTATCACGCTACTACAATAATAAATTTATTGATAACCTTATCCCCTATTATTTTAGGGGATAGCCTTTGATTTTTTTTGATTATGTTAGTGGGCTACAATCTATCATATTGCCACTTCACCCATTGCCTGGCCTGACCGCGGCCGCTCAGCCCCAGTTTGGTACCGATCCTCGTAATGTGGTTCTCCACCGTGTCTACACTGATGAATAGTTTGGAGGCAATCTGTCTATTAGATTTTCCTGCTCCCATCAGTCTGAAAACTTCACCCTCTCTCGCACTCATTATCCGATAAGCATCCTGTAGGGTAAGATTATTGGTTGGTTGGTTGGTTGGTTG
>REDT01000075.1 GCA_007693295.1 Balneolaceae bacterium | reverse complement strand
GACAGCATTCCCGGCGCTTTTCCGGGCTTCTGTCAGCGTCGTATTGTACCCGGATTCAACTTCAGGTGCACGAGCCTCTTCGCCCAAAGCTGTCAACCCGCGCACTCAATCCCCATCATCACTCTTCCGGCCGCCGCCCATAATGACTACGCGCGGGTGCATCACGGCAACCGATTCCACCAGCACTCCCTCCTGCAGCTCCATCACGCGGTTGATGTCTTTATAGCACTGGTAGGTCTCATCACGGGCCACGCCGATGGTAAGAATATCCTTCTCCCTGAGAAATTTTCGGTACTCCCCTTCGTCATGGTTCTTCTTGGCCTGCGTTCTGGATGAAACCCGCCCCGCCCCGTGCGAGCTGCTCCAGAGGCTCTCTTTATTTCCGAGACCTTCAACCAGGAAGGATGGCGTACCCATCGATCCGGGAATAATTCCTACCACACCCTTCTCTGCGGGTGTTGCGCCCTTGCGGTGAATGATCATTCTGCGGCCATCCTCATCTGTTTTCTCCCAGGCAAAATTGTGGTGATTTTCAAACTCCCCAAGAACCTGAAGCCGGGACTCTTTAGCAAAATGTTTGTGAATGAGTTCGTGGTTGGCGCTGGCATAATCGCCCATCAGCTGCATGGCGGCCCAATACTCCTGTCCCTCTTCCTCATCAAGCGAGAGCCAGGCATAGTTTTTAGAGATGCCTTTGTGCGACTCCTGGGTCTTCTGCTCTGCAATATCTTTGTAATGGCTGGCTATCTGATAGCCTGTTCCCCTCGATCCGGAGTGGGTAAGCAGCGCTGTAAACTTATCTCCTTTTTTCAGTGGCAGCCACTCTTTCTCTTTGGTAACTTCGCCCACCATGATGTCCGCAAAATGGTTGCCGCTGCCCGAACTTCCGAGCTGTTTGGCGGCTTTGCTTTTCAATTCACGGGCCTTGTCAACCTCCTGCCAGCGGGGGTCGTCCATTACGGGGTGATCCCGTTTCCCATCGGAAAAGTCGGCCCCCAGCCCAAAACTGGTCACGCCATCCAGAACTTTCGCAAGTGATTCTCTTGCCTCTTCGAACTCTTCAGGAGAGATATCAAGGATGCTCATCTTCATACGGCAGGCGATATCAAACCCCACAAATGCGGGTGATACGGCATTATCGAGAGCAGCCACTCCTCCAACAGGAAGCGCATACCCGACATGCGCATCGGGCATCAATGCACCTGAAATGGATACAGGAAGTTCGCACGCTTTTTCCAGTTGATCGTAGGCTTCCTGATCAATGTCTCTTCCTATTTCGCCGTATACGGTTATGGGTTTCATGGCTGAAAGGTATTTAGTTGCCTTTACTTATATAATGGATAAAGGAGGGATTTAGTTTCTGATTTGGGTGGTATTTCAGCGAACTGAATCTGATGGAATATTCATTCATTACAAAACAGTAATGACTTCTCTAATCAGCCTGTACTTTCAGCATCAAAAACATAAAGTTTCATTACATTAACGTGAGTCTTTCACTGAATAAAAATATCATTAATTGACATATTCTTTGATTTATCTTTTCAAAGTTGAACAATTTCAAAATCTGATTACTTCGTGAGTACAAGCCAGAACAGTTCATCAACGACACGTACAATCGGCTTTTTCGGAGCATTAGGGATTGGTGTGGGGGCCATGGTTGGCGGTGGAATACTGGCCCTGGCAGGGGTGGCGTTTGCGGTGAGTGGCCCATCGGCGATCCTTGCATTTGTCATTAACGGAGTAATCGCCTTGATCACCGCTCTCAGTTTTGCCGAGATGGCGTCTGCTAATCCGCAATCGGGCGGCACTTATACCTATGCAAAGAAAGCACTCTCGCTGCAGGTGGCCTTTGGAGTGGGGTGGATTGTATGGTTCGCCTCTTTGGTGGCCGCAGTGCTATATGCGCTCGGGTTTGGCACTTTTGCTGTTTTTGCACTGCAGCAGATACCCCTGGATGGTTTTGAGGGACTATTCAACATCGGAATGCTACCTGTTTTATTGGCCCTTGGTGCCATTGGCTACTTTACCTTTAAACTGACAAGAAGTACCGGCGACGGAGGGGCATTTATAAATATTGGCAAACTGGTCGTATTTGCCATACTCATAGCAGGCGGACTTGCGGTGTTTGTTCAAACTCCCTTTTCGCATATCACACAGAGCCTCGATCCATTTTTTACCGGTGGTTTCAGCGGAGTAATTGCTGCCATGGGCTATACCTTTATTGCGATGCAGGGATTTGATTTAATTGGTTCTGCCGCCGGTGAGATCAAAAATCCCGAAAAAACCATTCCAAAAGCTATGTTGGGAACACTTGCTGTAGGGCTTGCAATATATATCCCCTTGCTTTTTGTGATGTCGACCGTTGGGGTATTACCGGGTGATTCTATTACAGAGATGAGCCGGGAAAACCCTGAAACCGTCCTGGCTGTTGCCGCGCAAAACTATCTCGGAGCTTTTGGATTTTGGCTGGTACTGGTGGCCGGCATCTTCTCAATGCTCTCTGCACTGCAGGCCAACCTGTTTGCGGCATCCCGGATCTCATTGAAAATGGCAAACGACCGAACATTAACCCACCATTTGTCCAATATAAATGAGAGATATGGCACACCCGTTACATCGATCTATGTTACGAGCGGAATTGTAGCACTCCTGGTTTTGGCGTTGCCGGATGTTGCAGCGGCCGGTGCAGCCTCAAGTTTGATCTTTTTGATTACATTCGCTCTGGCCCACCTGATCATGATCTTGATGCGAAAACGAGGGTATAAAAAGAGTGATACCTTCAGGGCACCTTATTTCCCGGCACTTCCAATTGTGGGAATGATCGCCTGTTTCGGTCTGGCGCTCTTTCAGGCGATAATGGTACCGGCTGCCGGAATTATTTCGCTGCTGTGGCTCCTCACCGGATCCGTGCTCTTTGTATCCTTTTTTGTGAAAAAAGCCCAGGCCATAGAAGCCTCCGAACAAGCCCTGGATCCGGATCTGGTGCGATTGAGAGGATTGAGTCCTCTTGTACTGCTTCCCATTTCAAATCCGGCCAATGCAGAGTCGATGGTTTTTGTTGCAAATGCACTGGCACCCCCTGTTGTTGGCCGTGTTCTGCTTCTGTCGATCGTTATCCCAAGCACCGAAAAAGATGATCTTGAGAAACGTCTTATTTCAAGCAGGGATGTTGCCCAATATGCGCTAAAAGCTTCATTTGAAGCAGGGCTGCGCCCCGACACACTCACTACCATCGCAGAGCATCCCTGGGAAGAGATTGAACGCGTTGCCAAAGAACATAACTGCAGAAGCCTGTTGCTGGGATTAAGTGATCTAAGCGATTTTCAAACCAGTCAAAATCTGGAGAAATTGGTGAAAAACGTGAAGTCTGATGTGGTTGTCTTCCGGCAGCCCTTCAGCGGATGGAAAATCACTGAAGCACGCAAGGTTCTGATTCCTGTTGCAGGTCTTGATAGCCATGATACGCTACGTGCACGTGTTGCTGCCAGCCTCTGGCGAGCCTCTCAACCGGAAATCACATTCATACAAATACTGCCTTCAAACACTCCTCAAGAAAAACTTCAAAAGAACCATTCGAGGCTTTCACGCTTTGCGGGCCGCATAATTCCCGGTAAAACCGAGGTTCGTATTATTCCCAATGATGATGCAAAGTCTGAACTTATTAAACAGGCAGCAGAACACGATTTGGTAATCATGGGGATGGGTAAACCCGGCATAAATGAGAAAGCGTTTGGTGATATTGCCCTCTCATTGGCTGAAGAGACTAATACGGCTTTGATATTTATCAGTAAAAAGTAGGAACCTGAGTTCGATTCTTAAATGCTTATTATTGCGTTCCCCTCCTGTGTAAGGAGGGGACAGGGGAGGTAGCCTTAGGATTTTGAGTCTTAAATGTACTGAAATCACTGATTAAACCACCCCTAAATCCCCTCCTTGGAAAGGAGGGGACTTTCAAGCATCTAAATCGGCATATTATTAATCGAACTCAGGTTAGGAGTGTTTACTCAAACTGCTCGATCGCATCACTCAGCTCCACATCTTTCTCATAGAACATCTCCCACTTCTCTTTGGGATCGGGCTTCGTAAGAAGCGAAACGGTGATCAAAACCAGGATGGAGAGCCCGGCTGCGGGCAGCACGATATAATCAAAGGGAATCAGGGGGGCATCTCCGAATGAATTGATAATTGTGATCAGAACGGTAACACCCATGCCTGTGGCAATGGAGGCTACTCCGCCGGCTGTGGTTACGCGTTTCCAAAGGAAAGCAGCCAAAAGGGCGGGAGTTAGCCCGGCACCAATCATCGTATAGGCGGTAAAGGCCATGTCGAGAATAGTTCGGAACTGCGTAAGCAGCAGCCATGCCACAATACCCAGGGCAAGAACCATCAGCCGCTGGAACAGCACAATTACTTTTTCGGAGGCTTTTGGATTGATAAAGCGCTGATAGATGTCGCGCGTCAGGTTGGTGGAGGGTGTGAGAAGAAAGCTATTACCTGTGGAGGTAATGATGGCAACGGCTGCACAAATGAGAAGGAGTCCGCCGGCAAGGGGTATTCCAATTTCGGTTCCGAACCGTGCGGCATGCAAGATGATCCGCTCACTGTCTTCAGTGGCAAGATGCATAATGCTGGAGGGATCGAGCGCATTGAAATGGCTGAACGCCAGGATGGCCAGTGAAGCAATGGCCGTTTCGATAACCACCGTACCGATCACCCAAAAGATCACGGCGTTTTTGGCCGATTTCTCATTCTTTGCCGAGTAGAATTTCTGGTACATGTTTGATTCCCCAAGCAGCAGCAGAAACGTGGGAAAAAAGACACCCATTACCCAGATCCAGTTATGGCCTCCGGTAATATCGAAGAGGGAAGGGTCCAGCTCTGTAGTGATGAACTCAACCCCGCCAAGATTTACGAAAACCAATGGGATCGCAACAAGAACTGCGAGCGTTATCACGGCCCCGTTAATGATATCAACCGTAACAATAGAGAGCATTCCGGCAAAAGCGGTAAAGGCAATGATGAACCCTGCCGTAAGCAGTACGCCTTGCCACTCCGGAATTCCGGCCACCAGGTTTAGCACAAATCCGCCGCCGCGGAACTGGTAGCCCACTATGGTTGTATATGCAATTACAATAACAATCGTACCTAATATCCTTGCGTATTTGTTGTATCTGAGCTCAAGAATATCGGGCACGGTGTACTGGGCAATTCGCCTGACGCGCGCTGCCAGGAAAAAGACAATCACAATGCCTATCCATGCTCCGGCGGCAAGCCAGAGTTCAGAAATACCCACTCGTGCGGCAAGCCCGGCACCGGCAAGCAGAGTACCCGATCCCAGCCAGGTACAGAGAAGCGTCCCCACCAGCTTAGGCGTAGACACCGACCTCCCCGCCACCATAAAATCCTCCTGATTTTTAATGGCCCGGCTTTTCCAGATGGAAATTCCCATCAGCAGGGCGAGGTAGAGCATTACGATCCAGAAGAAGATGGACATGTTTCAAGGCGCAGGGTTCAGGGTGCAGGGTACAGGTGATGCGATAGCGTCATCCCGACCCTTCAGGAGCTCATGGTGAAAGGCGCAAGAGACACGCTAAACATCAATTACTCCTAATGGTGAAATAAAGTTGAATTAATTTTGTAAGGAAATCTAAAATTTCTGCTCTTACAATATAGTTGAAGGTTATGGACGAAGAAGATATAAATCAGATTATATAAGATTTTTGGTTTACGCTCATTCATCAGTAGATGAAACTCGAGATCATCTTGAATCTCTATTTGAAACAAAATCTTTGACAGA
>REDT01000076.1 GCA_007693295.1 Balneolaceae bacterium | reverse complement strand
TCCTCCACAAGCTCACCCTTTTCAAGGACGCAAATTTTATCAGCCATAAATACGGTGCTTAGTCTGTGAGCTATCAAAATCACAGTTTTTCCATATTCACGGAGATAGTTGACCGTATCCTGAACATATTTCTCTGAGGCGGAGTCAAGTGACGAAGTGGCTTCGTCAAGAATTAGAATTTCAGGGTTTTTATAGATTGCCCGGGCAATGGCAATTCGCTGTTTTTGCCCCCCTGAAAGGGATGCGCCGTTCTCACCCAGGTAGGTTTCAAACCCATTCGGCAGCTCTTCAATAAACGATAGAATTCCAAGCTTTTTGCAAATCCGCAGAATCTTTTCCATGTCCGGATTAAACTGCCCCACGGCGATATTTTCAATAACATTTCCTGCAAACAGATCAATTTTTTGGGGAACAACCGAAACTTTGTTTCTCAAACTTTGAGTATCAATGTGATTGAGGCTCAAATCTCCAATGGTTATCCGGCCTGATTGTATGGGATACATTTTCAGCAAAATGTTTACCAGCGTGGTCTTGCCGGAGCCACTCTCTCCGACAAATGCCGTTACTTTGCCTTTGGGAATGGTCAGGTTCAATCCATTAAAGACATCAACCCTTGATCCATATCGGAAATAGACGTTTTCAAACTTTATATCTCCAATAAACTCTTTTTTTAGCTTCACTTTTTGCCCTTCTTCCTCTTTCTCAAGATCCATAATCTCAAAAAGGCGGTCGGCGGCAATCATCGCATCCTGTATCGTTCGGTTCATTCCAACCAATTCACTTACCGGTCCTGTAAAGTATCCGATAATGGCATAAAAGGAGAGCAGTTCTCCGGGGGTTATAGATCCCTCCAGAACATAAATTGAACCAACCCAAAGCAGAATAATGGTAAATGTCCTGGATGTAAATTGTGACGCATTCCCGGAAAACACTGAATTTAACCCGGATCGGTATACCGTTTTCAACAGCTGAATAAACCGGGTTTCGGTTTTCAGGTTGGCAAAGCCTTCAAGGCCGAACTGCTTTATTGTAGATACAGAATTAAGAGATTCAACCAGCTGCGATTCCAGATCAGCCGCATTCTCCATCAGTGTACGCTGTGTCTTTTTATTGAGTTGATTGGTTATGAAATAGACAAGGGTGTAGAGGGGAATGATGGACAGCATAACCACTCCAAGTTTCCAATAGTAGGTAAACATCAACCCGAAAGAGAAGAGAAGGATGAAGATGTTTACGATGATATTAATCGCAACATCATTTATAAAGGCCCTTATTTTTACAGCGTCATTGATCCTGGAAATAATTTCGCCGACCCTCATTGTATCAAAAAACTGCTGAGGAAGCTTTAACAGATGCTTGTAATACCCAAGAATAAGGCGGGCATCAATCAGTTGGCCGGTTTTGAGCGTGAATACGGTTTTGGAAACACCGATGAAGATCTTAAGCAAAACCAGTACAATCATGCCCACACCAAGAAGATTGAGAAGATTCCGGTTTCCATCAACCAAAACATGATCTACTATAAGCTGCAAATAGATTGCTGTAGATAGCCCGATAACCGTGTAAACGGCCGCCCCAACCATCGCCTGGAATAGCACGGATCGGTGAGGCTTAAGCAGGTACCACATCCGGCTTATGATGGATACTTTTTCACTGCCTGCCCGGAATGATTCGTCAGGCATAATCAGAATCAATACGCCGGTCCACTGCTTTTTGAAAGTTTCATGGGGAATTTTGTGGATCTTCCCATCCATTGGATCCATCACTTCAATGTGCTTGCCGGTAGTTTTATAAATAACCACGAAATGATGGAGAATCCCTTTGACCACCACGTGAGCTATGGTTGGCATGGGTATTTTGAACAGACTTTCAAACTCACCTTTAACCCCTTTGGCCGTAAAACCGAGCTTTTCGGCCGCTTCAATCATCCCCAGGATATTGGTTCCTTTTTTGTCGGTTGAAGCATACTGGCGAATTTTTGAAATCGGCATTTCAAGTCCAAAATAAGCTGCTACAGAGGCCAGGCAAGCGGCCCCGCAGTCCGTAATATCGTGTTGTTTTACACCGATTTTTCTCTTTCCCATTGCGGTTCTATTTATGGGTTAATCAGTTTGATTTAGCGTTTTTTTATGCCCAAACCGGATTTATCCAGTCGTCAACTTTATCATAGAATAGTTGAAAGAGGCTTCGTCGATTAATAATAAACCGTGCCTGAAATGTCATGCCCTTCCTTATTTGTCCCTTGAATCCATTGGCTAGTTCGAGATAATTTTGATCCAGTTTGCACTGAACTTTAAACACCGGGGCATTTTCAATCATAACTATGTCTCCGGATATAGATTGAATCTTCCCGGTTGCAATTCCCCACTGATTGTAATTGTATGCGTCAATTTGAAAACGAACAGGCATATCGACCCTGAGAAGGCCGATATCTTTGGGGGATATATAAACTTCCGCAACCAGGTTTGTATCCGGTGAGATCTCTCCGAGCACCTGGTTTGCAGATACAAAACTGTTATTTGAAATGCCTGAAATATTTTGGATTGTCCCTGATACAGGAGACCGGATCTCATAGCGGGTGAGCTCTTCAGCGAGTTGTAAATATTCTGACTCCAATTTGTTCAACTCATCCAGGAAGGCAACTTTATCTAAGTGCCATTTGATGCGTTGTTGCTCTATGATGAGTTTAAACCGGTTCTTTTCAGTTTGCAGGGTGTATTGATGATTTTGCAGCACCGATGTACTGGTTGCGTTACGATTATATAAAATCGTTTCCCTCTCAAGAATTCTCTCTTGTTGTTTAATAATCTGTTCTTGATTGATTAGCTGCTGCCGGAACTCCAGAAGCACTTTCTGATACCTTGCAGTTTCCAGCTCAATATCAGAGTGTATACGTTCAGGATTGAACTTTTGAAGGTTAGTTATGTCCCGGACATTTTGGGAGAGCTGCTCCCGGCGTGACCGGTTATACCGAATTCGTTCATTGATTACTGAAGCATCAAACTTTGCTATAATCTGATCTTTTGATATAAAACTGTTCTCGAAGGCATTCAGAAATTTAATTTGACCGGATACAGGAGAGCTTAGATGTATGACTTCAGTAACGGGCCTTATTATACCCTGGCTTCTTACACCAACATCAACTTCAATGAATGGCAGCAGCGTAAATAGGCAAATTATTGAAAACACGATTGTCGAGTAGATTATTTTCGACGTAACGGAGTGGTTCGAAAAATTACTCTCCTGTGTATTCTCTATGATCTCTTTTGGAAACAGTTCTTCTCTCATTGTGATACCCTAAAAAGTTTACAACCCCTGATTAGTTACCGGCCTTCTCTCTTTTTTAGGCCAACCCTCTACTATTATGAACCACATCCGCGAAAATCCTTACAAAAATTTTTAAAAATTTTCTCTCAAGTTTATGAAAACACTCATCTGACTCAGCAGAATCAGCCCAAATAAAGTTGTTCTTGTAAGATTCGCTGCCTTACACTGAATCTGGACGTGATCCATTCTGCAAAATCATGTTATACTCATTTTTACCGGCGAATTGATCTGCCCGCAGATTGAAGCGTGAATGCAGAATCTTCAAAAAACAATTCTGCTCAAACACCGGTTATATGGCGGATCAGTTAAGGTTCTCCATAAGAAAATCTTCTTTTCCTTAATTCCCCTTGCAAACAATAACAAATCTCTTATTTTCTGCCTTTGTATTCTTTGTGAGATTGCCCGGAAGCGTGTGTTGAGTTTTTAGTTAAAATGTCATTCTGTACCACCATCTGGTAGAGGAGGCTTGGAGATTCACACCACTATTTCCGAACTCTCTCATCATTCAATCCTAACCAAACTTTGTTCACGTGGCTGAAGAGAAGAACGAACCTGAAAATGAAATCCCCGAATCTCAAGGCAGGGGAACCCTTTTTGATAAATTTCTGAACTTTATTGAAAAAGCGGGAAATAAACTCCCCGATCCCGCCATGCTCTTCTTTCTGTTACTGGTGATTGTGTGGGTGCTATCCGCAATTCTGTCGCCTATCGATTTCGGTGAGGTTCACCCCCGTACCGGCGCCGAGCTGAACGTACAGAATATGCTTACCGGTGATAATCTTGCTGATTTTCTCGCAAATATGATTAACACCTTTGTGCTCTTTGCCCCGCTCGGTATTGTGCTGGTGGCGATGCTGGGTGTAGGTGTTGCAGAACACTCCGGCTGGATAGATGCCGGCCTCAAGAAGCTTCTTGGTTTTACCCCGGCCTCACTGCTTACACCAATGTTAATCTTAATCGCAATCGTCAGCCACACGGCAGCCGATGCGGGTTATGTGCTGGTGATTCCGCTGGGGGGTGTCATCTTCTATGCGGCAGGCAGGCACCCGCTTGCCGGTATTGCGGCGGCCTTTGCCGGGGTGAGTGGCGGTTTCTCTGCCAACTTTATCCCATCGGCAATTGACCCGCTCTTGATGAGCTTTACGCTTGAAGCTGCGCGGATTCTGGATCCAACCATAGAGCTGAACCCGCTCAATAACATCTATTTTACAGCGGTCTCCAGTATTCTGATTGTTGGAGTAGGCTGGTACATTACCGACAAAATTGTTGAACCCCGATTGGAAGGGATTGAGGTGGATGGCGATGAAGACCAAATGCCGCAGATGGAAGTTGTAACCGAAAAAGAGAGCCGCGCATTTTGGTTTGGTTTTGGCGCAATGATCCTCGGCTTTGTAGGACTTATTCTCTGGGCATGGCCTGAAGGTTCATCTCTTCGAGATCCGAATTGGGATAATCCCGAGGTAAGTTCACTCTTCTCTTTCCAGGCTCCCCTGATGCAGGCTATCGTGCCGCTGATCTTTATCCTGCTGCTTATTCCGGGCGTTGTTTACGGGTACGCTTCAGGCAGGTACAAGACCTCGAAAGACATGATTGACAACATGACCAAAGCGATGGAGAGCATGGGCTACTATGTGGTTATGGCCTTCTTCTGCGCCCTCTTTATTGACGCGTTTGGCAAGTCGAATATTGGACTCCTGGTTGCCATAAAAGGCGCCAACTTTTTGCAGGCACTCGCACTGCCGGGACAGGTTACCATTGTGGGAATTGTGTTTCTGAGTGCATTTGTAAACCTGCTGGTGGGCTCTGCCTCGGCCAAGTGGGCGCTTATTGCCCCGATCTTTGTGCCGATGCTGATGCAGCTTGGAATCTCTCCGGATTTAACTCAGGCTGCGTATCGCGTGGGTGATTCGGTATCAAATATCATCACCCCGCTGCTGCCCTACTTCCCGCTTGTGGTCGTATTCTGTCAGCGCTACGTGAAGAACACAGGTATCGGAACCCTAATATCCATGATGATTCCCTATTCAATCATATTTGGAATCACCTGGACGATCTTCCTGCTGGTCTACTGGTGGCTCGGAATTCCGCTCAGTTTTGAAGCGAACTACGTGTATCCGGCGCCTTGATTTTGTTGAGTAGCAAGTATCGAGTAGTAAGTCTCGATACTTGATACTCAATACTCTCTGCTAAATCTTACTTTTTACTTCTAAGCATCATCTCCTGAATCACCGTATCCAGAGGGATGTCTCTCTCTACAAGAAGTACCAGCAGGTGGTAGATCAGATCGGCCGATTCGTTTACTACTTCTGAATCCTTCTTATTTTTGGATGCAATAATTGTTTCTATTGCCTCTTCGCCCAGCTTTTGAGCGATCTTATCGATCCCTTTTTTAAACAGGCGGGTTGAGTAAGATCCTTTGGGCTTATCTTTTTTTCGTTCTATTAAAAGGCGTTCAAGGTCGTATAAAAATTCAACTTCTTCTTTTTCTTTTGTTCCCATGGTTGGAGTAATCTGTTTGTAGGATGTGTTAGTTTTTTGAAAAGAGCGTCG
>REDT01000078.1 GCA_007693295.1 Balneolaceae bacterium | reverse complement strand
AGGAAAAAGGGCAGGCGAGGCAAAGCTGTCGGCTTTGCCTCGCCTGCCCTTTCCTCATATTTGGAATCATGTCATGCTGACGAATCCCGACAATGCTTTTCTGTCGGGATGAGGAAGTATCTCCTTTTTCTATATCACCTTTTATCAATCCCGCTTGCGAATCTCTTCGTAGCTCGTTTCCAGGTCGATCATCGGCTCCGGATAATCCTTGCCAATCTCTGCATTAAACAGCTTCTGCTGATCGATGCTCATCGTATGGGGCTTATGAATAAATTCGGCCGGGACGTGTTTCAGTTCAGGAATCCAGTGCCTCACATAGTCCCCTTTTTTGTCATACTTGTCTGCCTGGCTAAGAATGTTGAAGTAACGGTTTCGGGGATCGTGTCCGACCGTTGCGTTGTACGCCCAGTTACCCCAGTTGCTGCACACATCGTAGTCAATCAGCTTCGATTCAAAGTAAGCAGCTCCCCAGCGCCAGTCGAAATCAAGGTTCTGTGCCAAAAAGCTGGCCACGTTCTGTCGCCCGCGGTTGCTCATGTATCCGGTACGGTTCAGTTCCCTCATATTTGCATCAATAAACGGAATGCCTGTGCGCCCCTCCGCCCATTTTATGAATATTTCCGGTTCGCTCCTCTTCCGGAGATCTTTTCCCTGAATGCCGCCAAGCTTAAATATTTGATTGCCATACTTGATGGCTGAAAAGCGAAAGTAGTCGCGCCACAGCAGTTCAAATTTCATCCAGTAGGTAGAGACGTTTTCATGCACCTCCCTCTCGTATCTCTCTACCTCAGCATGAATGGTTCTGGCCGAAAAGCAGCCGTGTGCCAGCCATGGTGAAAATTTGGAAGAGTAATCGGCTCCCAAAAGGCCGTTTCTTGTGAATTTGTAGTTTCGCAGCTGATCCGTGTCAAAAAAGTAGTGGTTGAGACGATTCCGCGCTTCTGATTCACCTCCTTGAAATGGCAAAACTGACCCCGGATCGATAGCTGTCTCTTTGAGGCCAAGATCATGCAGGACAGGTATATTTCCGGGATCTATTTCCTGAACAGATTTAATTGTGCCGGGCGCATCAATGGGTTGGCGAACCCGGCTCTGCTTTTCAATTTTTTTCCTGAATTCGGTAAACAGATCCGGGATGTTGAAGAGATCAAAGGGCAGGTCATCACGATGAACCATCGAATGGCCCCAAAAATGTTTCACCGGAACCGATACGGCTTTCTCTACTGCATTTGAAACCCGCCGTTCTTCTGAAGTTACTTCTCCATGAAGATAGATTTGATCAATTTTTCCGGAATCAATTAAACCGGGTATTACCTCTTCAGGTTTCCCCAACCGGATCACCAATTCGCTCCCTCGCTCCCGAAGGCTTTTTCTCAGATCTGTAACTGACTCAATGATAAACTGAGCCCTGTACGCATCGGTTTTTGGGAACCCGTACTCTGTTTCAGAATAGTGTCGCGGATCAAAGCAGTAGAGTGCTATAATCGGTCCTGAAGATGCAGCAACAGCTATCGGTTCATGATCCTCAACCCTTAAATCGTTCCTAAACCAGACCAATGTATTCATAAATAGCTTCTTCGGTTCCTGATAACTGACCGTTTAACTATTTATGAACCAAAAACGTTTGGGCGCTCAAAACAAGCACTCTTAACCTGTAAAAATCTTGTTTTATTCATTGATAAGTGAAACACTCATAACGTTTCAAATAATATCTGATCGTTGCCGGTTTTCAGGCCTACATCTTTCCCTGCCTCAATCAAAAAACTTTTACATAGAGAATAGTAAGGCCTTATACGCAGAGAAAGAGAAATTAAATCTTAGTTTTTTGATTTTTTCTATTGGCCTGAACTTCATTTTCCCTCTTTTTGTGACGTTAAATTCAATTTTTTGTTGTTAATAAATTTGCTAAAGTAGATGAAATAAAACTATCTTTTAATAAGGGAACTATCTACGCAACAGTATTCTTTAAGTGTATATGAATTTTATTCATCAAAAAAACTAACTAAAAAATGAGTTCATTATATAAGATTTCAATAAGAGTTTTCGCATTCTGCGCAATCTCATTCTTTACCACTCTTGGGGCCCTTTTATTTGCACAGTCTGATGAGGATGAGAGTTCACTGCACGTTGGCGGTGCAGTTCGTTACAATATGATACTAACCAGTTACGAGAGCGATATTGACGCAAACAGTTCGCAGTTCACCTTTGACACCTGGAGAATTAACGTGCTCTATGATAACCCCGGTGGAATTGGGCTCAATTTTGAGTACAGATTTTATCCGACATTTGGCACGCACTTTATCAAACAGGGCTGGCTGGAGTACAACTTCAATGAATCGACCCAGGGGCAGTTGGGTGTAACCCAGGTTCCTTTTGGTAATCTTCAGTACAATTCAAATAACTGGTGGTTCAGCCTTCCCTACTATGTAGGCCTGGAAGACGACCACGACATGGGGCTGAAAATAACCCACCATACTGAAAATATGCAGTGGGATTTTGCATACTTCTTTCAGCCCGAGCCTGAAGGCCCCCCTGCTTCATTCGGAACAGGCGGCTCAGGCCGGTACTCGTATGATGTGATTCCGGGAGGTAACGCATCGTTAACTGAAAGAAACCAATTTAATGTCCGAGGTGCCTATAAACTCGACAATGGTGAATTTGGTGCCTCCCTGCAGGCCGGACAGCTTTACAGTTTGGCTCGGGATGAGTTCAAGGGACGCTACGCAGCAGCTGTACATGGAAGCTTTAATTTTGGCAACTTCAATGTAATGCCCCAGCTTCTCTACTACACCAAAGATGCCATTGATGATGACGGAGAGGAGCTCAGCACGGTGTTTATGGGAGCCTATGGGATTCCGTATGAAGTATCCACTGAGGCCTGGATTGCTACACTGGGGCTCTCCTACTCCTATGACGTTGATTGGGGCCCCATTACCAATATCAATTTTTACAACGACTTCAGCTACATGGGCAACAGTGTTGGAGAGGGAACCACGTTAAGAGCTACCGGAGACAATATCACACTGAACGACAATTTTCAACATACCATCCAGAACATCACAGGGTTTTTGGTTTCGGCCGGGCCGGTTTTTACTTACTTCGATATTGCACAGGGAGTTAATCAGCCATGGCTCACAGACAATTTCGGTGTTGGTGTAGGACCGGGGCACGAAGATCTCGGTATAGGTGAATCTGAATACAATATCCGATTCAACATTAACATTGGGTTCTACTTCTAAACATTCGAGTAATTTATAAATCGCAACCTAAATACAATTTTGTATGGCGTTAAGGGGACAAGATGATACTGAAAGCCGGGAATCCGGTAAGAATAAACTGTTTGAAATTCATGGGCCGGTATTTTGGCCGTCTGTAATCCTGATCACGGTATTGATTGTTGGCACCTTGCTTGCCGGTGAGGCAGCCGAAGAGGTATTCAATTCCGTCAGGGTTAATATTACAGAGTGGGCCAGCTGGCTTTTTGTTATCTCCGTAAACATCTTCATAGGGTTTGCTCTCTATTTCGCTTTCAGCAGGTTTGGCACAATCCGTATTGGAGGTGAAGGCGCTGAACCGGAATTTAGTAATATGGCGTGGTTTGCCATGCTTTTCAGTGCAGGTATGGGAATTGGCCTCATGTTTTTTGCCGTTGCCGAGCCTATGTGGCATCTGCTCTACCCCCCGCATGCTGAAGCCGGATCAACGGAAGCCGTAAGAGATGCCATGGGCCTCACCTTTCTACACTGGGGGCTGCATGCCTGGGCCATCTATGCGATTGTTGGCCTTGCACTTGCTTTCTTTGCGTTTAACCGGGACCTGCCACTCTCTTTTCGATCTGTTTTTTACCCGCTGCTTGGTGAACGAATTAACGGCTGGATGGGTGATGTGATTGATATTCTTGCCGTTTTAGCCACACTTTTCGGGTTGGCAACTTCACTGGGAATTGGCGCCTCACAGGCCGGAGCAGGCATGGAGTACGTATTTGGGCTTGAAAACACCGTCACTCTTCAGGTTATTATTATTGTAGTCGTAACTGGCGTTGCAGTCGTTTCTGTTGTGCTGGGTATCGACAAGGGGGTTAAAGTACTCAGTGAATTTAATATCCGGCTTGCAGGGTTGTTTTTACTTTTCATTTTGGTGTTTGGACCCACCCTTTATATCCTTGGCTCATTTGTACAAAATACAGGCTACTACATTCAGAATTTCGCATCGTATGCTACGTGGACGCAAATTTACGAAGATGGCGAATTCATGACGACCTGGACCGTATTTTATTGGGCCTGGTGGATCTCCTGGTCTCCATACGTTGGGATGTTTATTGCACGGATATCAAAGGGGAGAACCGTAAAAGAGTTTGTTCTTGGCGTACTGATCGTGCCCACTATTCTCACTTTCCTTTGGATGAGCGGCTTTGGCGGCAGCGCGCTATACCTTGAAACAGGTGGAATTGCAGAGATCGCAGCTGCTGTTGAGGCAGATCAAACCACCTCGCTGTTTATACTGCTCGACCAGTTCCCGCTGGCTATTATAACATCGTTTCTTGCCATCGTTTTGGTTCTTAGTTTTTTCGTTACTTCTTCCGATTCAGGTTCGTTGGTCATTGACGGGCTTACAAGCGGAGGAAGATTGGATTCTCCTGTAGGACAACGGGTATTCTGGGCAACTACCGAGGGTGCTGTTGCAGCAGTTCTGCTCATTGGAGGCGGGCTTGGAGCCCTGCAGGCAGGAGCTATCAGCACCGGCCTGCCCTTTGTGATTGTGCTTCTGATTATGTGTTACAGCCTGCAGAGGGGTTTATCCAGAGAGCACCGCGACTTGATGCGAATGGATAAAGATAAGGATCGGGAATCCTACCGTGAACTGGTTCAGAGAGCAATTCAAAAACAGAAAAAAACAGATTAAAAGGAAAAATCATGATTCAATCAAAGCACTGGTTAGCCTGTTTAGATCTTACTAAAATGGATGATGTCCTGATAGGATACTCCGCATTTCTATCATCGGTAGTAACGCCCGAAACCATCACGTTTCTGCATGTAATTCATTCAGGACCTAACGCAATGGATATCGTGAAAGAGTTCCCTGAAATTAATACAAGGGAAGAGTTCGAAACCTTGATTCGAAATGAACTCAAGGATAAAATCAAAGAGCATTTTAATGAAACATCTATTGAGATAAGAATTGTCTTGAAGGAGGGAAGACCCACCGATCAGATTGTTGAAATGACAAATACTCTTGAGCCCGACCTGCTGATGGTAGGCAGCAAAATCGGTTATGCCGGAGAAGGAATTATTCCAAAAAGAATTCTTAATTATGTTGCCAGCTCGGTACTTTTCATACCGGAAAACTGTCGCTATGGGCTGGATCATATCCTTGTACCCGTCGACTTTTCCGAACAGTCAGCAGTAGCCTTAAAAACAGCCGTGCAATTGATGAACGGATCAGAAAACGATGTAACTGCCCAACACATTTATCATTACAGGGCCCAGTTTTTCCCCTACATGCTTACAGAGAAAGAAAAACGCAAGGTGGATGAGGAGGTAGAGCAGAAAAAAGAGAAGTTCAAAAGTGAGTTTGATATCCCCTCAAAAGTCGAATTCTCACTGGATGTTCATAAAAGTGGGAAGGTAGCAGATGTGGTTTATGAGCGCCTCATTGAAAAGAAAGCCGATCTGATAGTTATTGCTTCAAAATCGAAAAAAATGGCCAGCTTTATCCGCGAGGATTTCACCGACAAAATGGTCGACTATGTTTTTGGAGTACCCCTTCTGATTCAAAAGAATAAAGAGAAGTATAAAAGGCTGTTGGATAGACTCTTTAAGGAGGATTGATTGTACAAGAAGCCCGGGCCGGATGCCCGGGCTTTTATATTACTCTTTTTTGTACACCTTG
>REDT01000208.1 GCA_007693295.1 Balneolaceae bacterium | reverse complement strand
GAAAGCAAACTAAAGAGGGCTTTCTGAATACATGGAATGTGTATTCGGCGAACTACTGGGGGTACATGACCTCTTTTTTCTTTGCCCCTGAAACGTCTTTTGCTTCAGATTTCAGCCATCGCTTTTCAGGAAAAACCACCGCAGCGATCTCCGAATTCAAGGATGTGGTTAAATCCCTTCACAGTGAAGGAATCTCAGTTATCATGGATGTTGTTTATAACCACACCTCTCTTTTTGATGTGAATCCACTTACCCATCTTTGTCCCGATGATTACCTCAGAACAGATGAAAAAGGACATTTGATGAACCGAAGCGGTACAGGCAATGAGTATCGTTCTGAGAACCCTGTGGCGCGTCAGTTAATCATCGATTCTCTTCTCCACTGGATGGATGAATATCATATTGATGGTTTTCGGTTTGACCTTGCCGCGCTGCTGGATAGAGATACCTGGGATGAGATTCGTAATCAAATTCATGAAAAATATCCCAATGCAGTTTTGATTGCAGAGCCCTGGGGTGGATACTATTCACCGCACCACTTCTCAAATCACGACTGGGCCTCCTGGAACGACAGGATAAGGAACAGCATCAAGGGCTCCGACCCTATTCACGACAAAGGTTTTATCTTCTCCGATTGGCAGCACGAAACCCGGAGAGAGCGGCTTGAAAATATTCTAAAGGGCACCCTTAATCACGGTGAGGGCGGGCTTTATAACACCTCAAAACACAGCGTGAACTATCTTGAAAGTCACGATGGATACACGCTGGGCGATTTTATTCGAATTGGATTAAACCCGGAGTTGAGTGATCAAAAAATTTCCAATCGTGAAGAACACACAAAGCTGAATGATACTGAGCTAAAAGTTTCGAAATTAGCAGCTCTCACTCTATTTACCGCCCAGGGCATTACCATGATTCACAGCGGACAAGAGTTTGCCCGCTCAAAGGTGATCGCAAAAACACCCTGCCCCGAACCCGACGAGGGTAAGATGGATCATAACAGCTATCAAAAAGATAATGAGACCAACTGGATAAATTTTGATGAGGTCAAAATCAATTCGGCCTTATATGAGTATTACCGCGCACTGATTAAAATCAGGCTTAACTCACCGGCTTTACGAAAATGTGATCCGGAAGATATCTGTTTTGATTATTATGGAAATCCATTGGTCTTAAGTTATTACATTAGCGGTGAATCAGCCGCCGACCTTTATGATTACTACATCATCCTTAACGGAACAGCAACTGAAACCACACATTGCAACCTGCCGGGAGGCACATGGGAGCTGTTGGTAAATAATTTTATTGCATCATCTCAAACGATTGATATTTTAAGCGAATCTGTAAATGTAGAACCAAAAAGCGGAATCTTGCTCAGAAAGTTGCGACATTGAGCTTTAGCAAATATTTTACCGCCACTTTAATAACCAACCATTAAATAAAATAAAATTGGCAACTACACCAACTTCAAAGCGTGGTACATGGAATACCAAATTAGGATTTATTTTAGCCGCTGCCGGGTCTGCAGTCGGGCTTGGAAATATCTGGGGTTTTCCGACCCAGGTAGCTGATAATGGCGGTGCTGCTTTTATATTAATCTACCTACTCTGTTGTCTTATAGTCGGTTTTCCGGTTATGGTAGCCGAGTTAACCATTGGCCGCCGAACTCAGAAAAATCCGGTGGGAGCGTTCAAAGCGCTCAGCAATGGCAATCCCTTTGCCGCACTGATTGGTTACTGGGGCGTACTGTGTGGTGTGATGATTCTCTCATTCTACGTAGTGATCTCAGGCTGGACATTGGCTTATGTATTTGAAGAGATTCTATTCTATTTTGGTCAAGAGGGTTGGGCCGCTTATTTTGGTGATCTTGGCAATGGGCCGAAAAATGCAATTTTCACTCTCTTCTTTATGGTGCTCACCGTATTAATCGTAACCGGAGGGGTTAGCCAGGGTATTGAACGTGCCACAAAGGCTCTTATGCCAATTCTGCTGGCTATTTTGGTTATTTTGATTGTATACATTTTCACGCTGGAAGGTGCGATGGATGGAGTAGCAATGTATGTGATGCCTGATTTCTCTACAGTAACCGGCGGGCTGATACTCTCGGCACTTGGACAGGCGTTCTTTTCACTCTCACTTGGAATGGGGGCTCTCATCACGTACGGTTCTTATCTGAATAAAAAACAGAATATTGTTGAATCAGCCGCTTATGTAACCATTTTTGATATCGGTATTGCCATCATAGCCGGCCTGCTTGTGATTCCCGCCATGTTTGTGGCTCAGGCCGGAGGGGTTCAAATTTTTAACCCGGAAACCGGAGCATTATTTTCAAGTACGACATTGGTCTTTGATGTACTCCCGGAAATGTTTCACAATGTTGGCGGATTAATTGGCATGCTTCTGGGTGTAACCTTTTTCATTTTACTTGGCCTTGCAGCATTAACATCCTCTATTTCGCTGCTCGAAGTACCTGTATCGTATGTGATCGATGAACATAACATCCGCAGAAAGAAAGCAGCCTGGTTAATTGGTGGTATCGTAGGAGCAATTGGGGTGCTGGTATCTTTTGAATTGGGTTTGATTGATCTTTTTGTTTACATATTTAATGAAATCGGGTTACCGCTTGGAGGACTGATGATCTGTATTTTCCTTGGATACTTCTGGAAAACAGAAAACGCCCTGCTCGAAATGAAAGACGGTTATGAAACGGTTGAAACAAGTAATTTTGCTCCCATTTGGAGTATATTTATAAAGTATATTTCTCCAGTTCTGATTGCACTTGTTCTGGCTTCAGTTGTTTGGGGACTTATTGCCGGTTAATAATTATATCACTACCAAGTTGTTATCGAGTTTTTGCAACCGTATTTTTGAAATCTAATTTGAATATTAATTGAGTTATGGCAAAAATCAGCACTTCTGATTTCCGCAATGGTATAAATATCATCCTTGATGGAGAGATCTATACCATAAACGAATTTCAGCATGTTAAGCCCGGAAAAGGGCCGGCATTTGTACGCACTAAATTGAAAGGTGTAGAAAACAGTAAGAATATTGATAAAACGTTTCGATCGGGCGAGAGTGTTGAATCGATTCGTGTAGAACGCCAACCCTATCAATTTCTTTATTCTGAAGGTGATATGTTCTTTTTCATGCATCAGGAAACTTATGAACAGATTCCATTGGAAAGATCCAGGGTGGATAATCCAAAATTTATAACCGACGGCCTGATCTGTACCCTCGTGATCGATGTTGATAACGATAAAGTACTCTACGCTCAGCCTCCTGATCAGATAGAGGCAGAGGTTGTTGAAACTGACCCGGGAGTTAAAGGCGACACTGCCCAGGGTGGCAGCAAACCTGCCACCATTTCGGGCGGGGCTGTTATACAGGTACCTCTTTTTATCGATACCGGAGAGATCATACGCGTTGATACCAGAACCGGCGAATACCTTGAACGAGCGAAATCAAAATAAAAAAGTATTATGGACTTAAAACTTGTAAAGAAACTATTAGACCTGATAGCTGAAACGGAACTCAACGAAGTTGAGATTCAAGAAGGCGATTTTAAAGTAAGAGTTAAAAAAACTTCAGATTCACCGGCACCTGCTCCTATGCAGTATCAAATGCCGGCACAATCTAACGCTCCACAGCCACAGAGTGCTCATAATCCTTCACCAAGCCAGGATGCCCCTGAAGCAAAAGAGAAGGAACCGGCCGGCGAGGTAGTTAAGTCGCCTATTGTTGGAACTTATTATGAAGCTCCTTCACCCGATTCAGACCCATTTGTAAAGGTGGGCGATCAGGTTAAAGAGGGAGAAACCCTCTGCATTGTTGAAGCGATGAAAATTATGAATGAGATTGAAGCTGAATTCTCCGGCACTATTCAAAAAATCCTGGTGAATGATGCGCAGCCTGTTGAATTTGACCAGCCTCTCTTCATCATCAAAAAAGCTTAACCCTTACCCATGTTTAAAAAGATCTTAATTGCAAACAGGGGCGAAATTGCTCTCAGGATTATTCGTACCTGTAAAGAGATGGGAATTAAAACTGTGGCTGTATACTCAACCATCGATCAAAACAGCCTTCATGTTAAATTTGCCGATGAAGCGGTTTGTATTGGCCCCGCTGCAAGTAAAGAGAGTTATCTCAAAATCCCATCTATCCTGGCTGCTGCAGAAATCACCAATGCCGAAGCGATTCATCCCGGTTATGGATTTCTTGCAGAAAATGCAGAATTCAGCCGGATTTGTGCCGAACATGACATCAAGTTTATTGGCCCGTCTCCAGAAATGATTAATGCCATGGGAGATAAATCTACCGCAAAGGAAACGATGATTGCGAGTAATGTGCCTGTAGTGCCGGGCTCTGACGGTATTGTAAAGTCGGTTAAAGACGGTAAAATAATTGCCGCCGAGATCGGCTACCCCGTTATTATCAAAGCCACTGCCGGTGGCGGCGGACGAGGAATGCGGGTGGTGCTTGATGCTGATAATTTTGAACGTCAATTTCAAACCTGCTGCAGTGAAGCCAGTACGGCCTTCAACAACCCGGCTGTATATATTGAAAAATTTGTGGAAGATCCTCGCCACATTGAGATCCAGATTATGGGCGACCAGCATGGAAATGTAATTCACCTCGGTGAACGCGAGTGTTCTCTGCAGCGACGTCACCAAAAAGTACTTGAGGAGGCCCCCTCCCCTGTTATGACACCCGAAGTAAGGGAGAAGATGGGACAGGCAGCTGTAGATGCCGGAAAGGCGATTAATTATGAAGGAGCCGGTACGGTCGAATTTATCGTAGATAAAGACCTGAACTTCTATTTCATGGAGATGAATACCCGTATCCAGGTAGAGCATCCGGTTACCGAAGAGATTACCTGGTGTGATCTTGTTAAAGAGCAGATACGTGCGGCCGCAGGTTTAAAAATTGATACCAAACCTCTTAAAATGCGCGGGCATGCCATCGAATGCCGCATTAACGCCGAAGATCCGGCTCACAATTTCCGCCCAAATGCAGGAACCATCACCTCATTTAATATTCCCGGCGGCCATAGTGTACGTGTTGATACACATGCTTATTCAGGTTATACCGTGCCACCCACCTACGACTCAATGATTGCAAAGCTTATTGTGAGTGCACCTACACGGCCTGAAGCAATTATGCGAATGAAACGGGCTCTTGATGAGTTCGTCATTGAGGGGATCAAAACAACTATTCCCTATCATCGCCAGCTTATGGACGACCCCGGTTTCATTTCCGGTGAGTTCAACACTCAATATCTGGAGAAATCTTTTAAATTTAATCCTGAAACTAACTAAAGAAACAATATGAACTTTCCTGATGAACTAAAATACACACGGGAACATGAATGGGTAAAAGATAACGGTGATGGCACCGTTACTGTAGGGATTACAGATTTTGCACAGGGAGAACTTGGAGACATTGTATTTGTAGAGCTGGAGCCTGAAGGATTCGAATTTGATCAAGACGAAGTATTTGGTACTGTTGAGGCTGTAAAAACGGTTTCTGAACTCTACGCCCCTGTTTCAGGTGAAATTATTGAAATTAACACAGAACTTGAAGACGATCCTGAAATTGTAAATAGTGATCCCTATGGCAGTGGATGGATGGTGAAAATTAAGTTATCTGATGAAACAGAACTCGATGATCTGCTATCCGTTGCCGATTATAAAGAACTCGTGGGATAAACCCACAATGCCACAACTTCCAATCCGGACTAAATAACTGTACCGTGACGTTATACAGAACACAATCTTTGTAACTATCCGGTTTGGATCAAGCTTGAATTTATAAGCCCTAATTTTTCTCACTCCTGCCATGCAAACTCACCAAGATGAGTGGATTTTAATCCTTGATTTCGGTTCACAATATACACAGTTGATTGCTCGCCGCTTACGTGAACTCAATGTTTATTGTGAAATATACCCTTACAACGTCAATCCCGAAGAGTTTAGAAAAATTCCTCCTAAAGGAATTATTCTGTCCGGCGGACCAAAAAGCGTATATGATGAAGATGCGCCGGTATTAAATCTGGCCTGGCTGGGATTCAATGTCCCACTGCTTGGCATCTGCTACGGGCTGCAATCACTGGCTCACGCTATTTCACCCAAAAGTGTTGAAAAAGCACATAAGCGTGAATTTGGCAGGGCAAAATTGATCATTGACGATAAATCCGACCTGTTCAAAGATATTGCTCAAAACTCATCTGTATGGATGAGCCATGGCGATCATATTCAAGAACTGCCGGAACCTTACCGCATTATTGCACATACGGAAAATGCGCCGGTTGCAGCAGTAAAGCACGATAAAAAACCCATTTACGGTGTCCAGTTTCACCCGGAAGTAGTTCATACTGATTACGGAAAGGAGATACTTGAAAATTTTGTGCTAAATATTTCAGGATGCAGCGGCAACTGGACTGCAGCATCTTTTGTAGAAACTGAGATTGAAGCCATTCGAAAAAAAGTTGGCAAGGAGAAAGTTTTATGCGCGTTATCGGGCGGGGTTGACTCAACAGTAGTTGCTACGTTAATCCATAAAGCAATAGGCGACCAGCTTACCTGTATATTTGTGGATAACGGTTTGCTTCGTAAAGATGAGTTCCAGAAAGTTTTGTCCACCTATAAGGAGCATCTGAAGCTCCCGGTAAGAGGCGTTGACGCCTCAGAGCTTTTCCTGAAAAACCTTGAAGGGGTATCGGATCCGGAAAAGAAACGAAAAATTATTGGCAATACCTTTATTGACGTATTTGATGAAGCGATTACCGAAGAGAATAACTTTAAATTCCTGGCTCAGGGTACACTGTACCCCGATGTAATCGAAAGCGTCTCATTTAAAGGCCCGTCTGCAACTATCAAATCACATCACAATGTGGGCGGCCTGCCTGAAAAAATGAAGCTGAAGTTGATTGAGCCGGTCAGGGAGCTTTTCAAAGATGAAGTTCGCAATGTAGGTCGGGAACTCGGAATACCTGAAAGTTTCATCGGCCGACATCCCTTTCCGGGCCCCGGTATGGGAATCCGCGTTTTGGGTGATCTCACCGCGGAGAAACTTGCTTTGTTGCGTGATGCTGACGATATATTCATCTCTTCACTCCATAAACACGGACTCTATAACAAAGTTTGGCAGGCATTGGCCGTTCTGCTGCCGGTTCAATCTGTCGGGGTTATGGGAGATGAACGAACGTACGAATTTACAATCGCCCTAAGGGCCGTAACCAGTGTTGACGGCATGACTGCAGACTGGGCACATCTGCCTTACGATTTTCTTGCAGAGGTGAGCAATCGTATTATCAATGAGGTAAGGGGTGTGAATCGTGTAGTTTACGATATAAGCTCAAAGCCACCGGCCACAATTGAATGGGAATAACCGGGAACAAACTTAATATTTTTCTATTTATGAATTTGTAACAGACTTTACATTACATCATGAAGAAGATTTTACTACTACCTTTTATTTTACTGCTGCAGTTCGGTTATCTTTCTGCCCAATCTTTTGAGGAAGCAATGGATCTGTATAATTCTGATCAATTCGCTGAAGCGAATGCTATTTTTGATCAGATTGATGATTCAGCAGCGAGGCTTTTTTCCGGTAAAAGCTATCTCGCTGTGGGCCAATATCACTATGCAATTGCCCAATTCAATGAGGCGTTAAATGCCGAACGGCAAAACATACGCCATGAAGCCCTCTATTCGCTTGCCATTGCCCAGTTCAGGCTTAAAAAATATGATCTGAGTCTCACAAATTTGAAGCAGCTGATTGAAAGTGACAACCGTACAGGACTTCGAATGGATGCCCAGAGATTTTACAGGCAAATTATGAATTATCTAACCGTTGAAGAGCGATTCCAAACTCTTCAAAGATCGGAAGCAGCCTCTATCCGATACGATTTGGTCAATAATTCAAAAACCTATGTGGATGAAACAACTTACAACGCCCTTGTTACTGCTCTTCTGAGAATGGAGCCGGACAGCCTGCTCCGGAATGAGCTTACAGAATCTCTTCTTGCGGAATCTGATCTTCAGCAGTTTTTTAACCGCTATCCCACAGCACCTCAGGGTATGGTGTATCACATCGGGGTTGTACTACCCACTTTCGATCAAAATGACCCTGAGTTTACCATACCTCGAAATCTCTACTATGGCATGATACTCGCGGCTGATGAATTCAACAGCCGGAATGCTGACAAAAAAGTGAAACTGATCTTTAAAAACTCAGCTGAAGATCCGGATACAACAGCTAAAGCCGTAACCGAACTGGCCTGGGCGCACAGGGCCGATGCCGTTATTGGTCCACTCTTTTCTGAACCTGCCAAAAAGATGGCTCAGCTTGCAGAAGAGTTTCGCCTACCCATGTTTGCTCCTCTTGCCAACTCGGATGAGCTGAACCTGGACTACAACTACACCTTCCAATTGAATCCTACTTTTGAAGTTCACGGTAAAAATATGGCAAGATTTGCCGTTCAGGAACTTGGGCTCGATACGTTGGCAGTGATTACAGAGAAAGGATCTTTGGGACGGAATGCGGCATTGGGGTTTCGCAAAGAGGCTGAACGTCTTGGAGCATACATCTCCTATTTTATTGATGAAGACTTTTCAGCTATCGGTTATGATTTGTCTGAGTTTACCAAAGTGTTTACACCCGACACCGCACTGATCGACTCTCTGGGCTACACTCCTACTCAGGCGCTTTACGCCCCATTTACAGGCCAGGCAGCGACCACAATGACCAACCTCCTGATGAATGATCTGGAAGCGATGAGAAGCGAAATAGTCATACTGGGGTCAGAAGAGTGGGCCGGTGCAAATCTCTCAGCATATCAGCAAAGGATCTTTGAAATCTATTACACCGAGGCTTTTGGAGTATCTGCAGACACCACAGCAATAGAGTATTTTGAAGAGGATTTTCAAACGCGGTTTGGAACCTCTGCCGACCGCTTCGCCCGGGTTGGATATGATACCGGTAATTACCTCTTCCAAAGCCTTGAAACAGCCGGAAACCCATCCTATCTCGGACGGGCTCTGCGCACAGCACCCGAATATAACGGCATGGCCCTGCGGGTCCATTTCGACGGTAAAAGAATTAACCAACATGTTTACATTGAAGCCCTCACTCCTCTTGCGCGGGAACGCTTTAATCAAGGTGGCGAAAGTGTTAATAGCTTCAGACAACGATAGCGCTGCATTGCATAAATAATCAGCGATTCAAAGATTGAACAGTTTATCGTCTTTTACAATTTGGCAGAATCCCCATCATGCAATCAATCACTGTCAGATTGATTGGCAGCCTCTTCCCTCTCGCGCAGATCCCTGATGCGATACTGCTCCTGAATCCATCGTCGCCATTCGGCGCTCGCCTGACGATGTTCATCAAATGTTCTTGAAAAGCGGTGTGATCCATCAGGAGTGGCCACCATAAACAGGTAATCGTGGTTTTCGGGGTATAAAACGGCCCTTATAGAGGCTATGTCAGGATTTGTAATGGGTCCGGGTGGCAGCCCTCTTGTGAGATAAGTGTTATATGGATGTTCAAATCTGTAATCTTCAAAAAGCAGTCTGCGTCTCTCACCAATAGCATAAATCACGGTTGGATCAGCTTGCAATAACATCCTTTGATTTAAACGATTCAAATAGAGTCCGGCTATCTTAGGTTTTTCATCACTCACCCTGGCTTCCCACTCAACAATTGAGGCGAGAGTAACAATTTCACCTACATCGTAACCACTCTCCCGGATTTCAGTTTGAAAGCGCTGTTTGATGCTTCTTTCAAACTCGTTGTAAATTCTTCTTACAGCATTTTCGGGAGACGATGTCCAGTATATCTGGTAGGTGTCGGGCAACATTCTTGAAAAGAGCTCTTCTCCGGTCAGGTTCAGCTCCAGTGCCAAATCGGAACTATCTGTAAAAACCTTTCTGAAAGAAGCACTGTCTGCCCTCAGCTGACTTGACAACTGCAGTGCCAGCCTGTCTCTGTCAATACCGGACAAGATAGTTACAGACGCAGCGTCCTGAATTCCCCTGGCCATTTTAGATAAAAAATCCTTGTATGAGGCAGAACCATCAAGCTGGTAAAGCCCGGGGCGGAAAAATCGCCATCCCAATACCCTTCCTGCCCAAATTAACTCATCGCGGTTATACTCTATACCTAAGTTGTCAAGTCTGTCGGCCAGCATTACCAGGTCTGACCTCTCATTAAGGTACAGGGAGGTCGGAATTTCTGCCTGAATTGCGTCGGGGTTGTATAGCCTGTAACTCCTGGATCCAAGAACAGCTATGAATACAACTATAAACAGCAGGAATAAGCTTAGGATATCCTTTTTTGAAAAAAACAGTGTCAAAACCGGTTAAGTAGTTTTAAGAAAATATTTCAGGATCATCAATATAACGTTTATTTCAATTCTTCGGTGTCTTGATATCATGTAAGTTTTCAACTCTGCAATTTAACAGTCTTTAACGAAATTATTTTGAATCTATAGTATTGGAACACAACATTTTCCAAAGAATTTCGTATACTTTGCATATACGAATTTTGGTAACCGAAAGGTGCCAAATGCCCTAAAGAACAGCCTCAGACTTTGATCGGTCTGAGGTTTTTTTATTTAGGGGCCGGTTTACGGCAACTCTATTTGGACTTTTGCCCTTCTCGCTGCCAGTGACAGTTTTCTGACCTGTCACTTTTCAAATAGTGTTGCCCGCTTTTGGGCAAGATTAGTGGCTGCCGGTGACAGATTGCATACATGAAACATGTTTGGGAATTAGAAATCCCCTCTGGCCCCGAATGATCCGTCAGCTGACGGAAGAGGGGACTTTTTGTTGCCTTTCCCTTACCTCGACTCACTTTAATTAGCAGTAATCTATCTTTTTAAAAGGTAGGATTAAACCGAATCCAAAAGGCCGGCTGTCGGTCAAACTCTTTAAGTGGCCAGGCTAATTCGACCCTGAAAGCACCGGTTCCAATCCCGGCTCCCGCATCGTGCTGAAGACCGGCAAATGAGAACTCACTAAATCCGCTAAAAGGATTTGACCCATTCACCATATCGGGGATCTGTCGTGTCCAGCCGGAATCCAGAAAGAGAAGAATATGAAGATTATAATCTCTGATCCATTCGCCGGCACGGGAAGAGGGTCGCCCAAATTGAACCTCAAGATTACTGCTTACCATTTGGTTACCCTGGAAAAATTTGTAGGGTGAACCGCGCAGAGTTCCTATCCCACCCAGATAAAAGTCTTTAAAGTCGGGTGCATTTCCTGTAATTCCGCCGGCATTTAATCTCCATCGAAGTACAGAACCGGGCTCAAAGTTGTAAAAGAGTTTGAGCGTAGTCCAATACTTATTGTATCGGTACTCTTCATCACTGCCACTATTGTCTGCTAACTCTGCACCTATTGTAGTTGAAACCGTAAACCGATCGTTGAGCAGTACATTTCGGGGATTGAAAGATAATGATATTCCGTATCTGTCCAGATCGATCTCATCAGAAAACTGATCGATTGGAGGATTTGGCCGGTAAACACTTCCGCGTCCAAATAGTGAGTAACTGGTGCTTTGACTCAAAGAACTAAACGTATCCCTGTTGAACGAAAACGCAGCTTCAATCCATCGTTGCGTTCTATACACTGCATAGAGGCCATACCCTTCCATTTGGTGATAGTCGAGGAAATCGTAGGAGGCTAAAAATGATGTGATTGACGTTTCCGTCAAGCCAACCCTGTAGTGATCTTCAGTAGAAGTTGCCCGGTGAAATTCACCTCCAATCATTAATCGTTTGCGCTCTCCAATCAACTTCTCCAGGCCAACTGCATATTCCCACTCTTTTGAAGCCGTACCGTAGCCGATAAAGCCGTGAGGCTGGATTTGCGGGATATTGAATAGATTACCGTATCTATGCCACTGCATACGCTCTTTTTTTACTCCGAGAAATAGGCCATTTACGCGATTGAAATGGATCATGGGCAGGTTTGGATACTGGCTGTAGAGAGCATTGCTATAGTAAGGACCCGCTTCAAGATTACCTCCCAGGTCTATCCCTGTAACGTTCAATCTTTTTAATGCTTTCTCGGCGCTCTCAACTTCTGTCTCAACCTCCTCTCCTTCCTCATTTCCAACACCAAAAAAATCGTCTAAAGGCCGGGTAAATATCGGATCGCGTTTAAAAGGGTCGTCATCCGTTTGCTGTCCATAAAGAGCCACCGGTAGAAGAAAAATAAATAATAGGGGGAATATCTTTAGTGCCATAGAGCTCATTACGATAATATATTAGAGTAGTTTCAATTTTCCGGAACTTTTAAAACCATTAGTGTAATATCGTCCTGCGGACTGCTGCCGGCCGCCCAGGATTCTGATAATTGCTTAAGGTGATTGATAATGTCGTTGGACGAATATCCCGCTGAGTCAAGAAGTATATTTTTAATTTTTTCATTGCCAAGCATTTCACGCTTCTCATTAAAAAGTTCAGTGAGCCCGTCGCTCATTAAGAGTACGACATCACCACTTTTTAGTTTCAAGTTGGAAGACTGGTATGGATAATTCGTTTTACTCCCCAGGGGCAGGCCTTTAAGAGTTATCTGATTTACACAATTCTCCTCATTTGAGTAGTGAAGAGCCGGAGGCATGCCTGCAATTGAGATTTTAAGATCGCCTTTTCTATAATGTGCAAGAATAAAGCCCATATACATCATCCTCATATTCATATTCCTGAGACCTGATGATATTTTCCTGAGGATGGCCAGACTTTCCTCTTCATGTACCAGCGTATGGAAGTAGCTTTTAGCGGCGGCTACCATAATACCTGCTTTCATACCATGCCCTGTAACATCTCCCAGTGCCAACACAATTGAGTTGTCAGGGCCAATGCTGTAATCGTAATAGTCTCCCCCCACTTCGGTTGCCGTTTGCATGTACACAGCGATATCCAGGTTTGATAGTACCGGCATTTTCCTGGGCAGCATAGACAGCTGCAGGGCCCTGGCCTCTTCAAGTTCAGAAGTTTTTCGTTTATTTTCCGCTTCAAGTAAACGTGTCTCAATCTCTCGCTCCTTATTAATTTTCTCTTGCTCCAGTGCCATTTTTGAAAGCTCGCTTATCTCATGAATTTTTAGCTCTAAATTCTTTTGAGTTGAGGCAAAGTCTCTTGACAGAAATATCGACATCGAGAGTATCAGTGCTCCCGATCCAAGCATATTTATTGATTGTGCACTTCCATTCAGAAACCCAAAGTTGATCATAATGCTTATTACCAATCCCAAAACGAATACGAAAACACCAAAGCCAATAATCCCCACACCCCTTCGTCTGTGATAGAACATCAGGTATAACGACCTTAAAATTTCTACCACAAAAACTAAAACAGCCAGCTCTCTCAGCCACATAAGCTCATATGGATAGAGCCAGATCAAAAGAGCTACCATAAACCCTGCGATCAAAAGTGCATTTGCAAAAAATGGTGTAAGCTCTTTATCAATACTATGGGTAAACCGGGTGGCAAAAGCCAATACCAAAACCTCTGAAACCAACATGAAACGCATAAAATAGATGGTTTCGAAGGTATAGTTTGCGAGTTCAATTCTGTAGAAAAGGTATGCGATGAGCACCAGTCCGCCGGCGAATAGTGAGAAGTATAAGTTTCGTATCTCTTTTGGATAAAACAGGAAAAGGAGCAGGTGAATGAGAGAGAACGTAAGCAACACACCGATGTAGAACATATTTGTACCGGTCCAGGCAGCAATGAATGAGAATCTCTCATTTTGATGAGTATCCCAGTCGCCCAGCAGAAACCGGAACCCATTATTGCCAAGCAGCCTGCCACTTTCAGAGTAGTTCGGGTTTATAAAGCGAACAGCTAAGGTGTGAACCTCACGGTTTGGAAAAACAATAACAATCGGTTGATTTCTGCTGTAGGTTTCCACCTGTTCGGGTTGGGTAGAGAATTCTCCGAGTTCGTGAATCTTTTCACCATTCAGGTAGATCTCTGAGGCGCCCAGGTGCCTGTCAACCAACAGTGCTATCGGTTTGCCAATCAACCGGGGATCTACCTGAAGCTGTTTCCGAAACCAGCCTAAGCCCGACCAATCAACAAAAGCAAGATCAGCTTGAGTTAGGTTTGTACTTACAAACTCCCAGTCAGAGTCATCCAGGCCCGGATCTGCCCATTCCGGATCATCACCCGAACGAAACCGCCATTGGTCACGTATATAAAATATTTTTTCTTCATCTGTTAAGCTTTCAGGCGTGATAACTTCAATATCCGTCTCTGTGAATTGAAAAAAAGATGGGGGTTCAATGAATTGAATCGGCTCCGAAAAGGCGGGAATGGTATCCTGTTGAAATGATTCACCACCCAACCAGACCAGTGCCAATAAAAAGGTATATAAAATCACGTTTTCAATTCCTTTCTTTTACCCTGATTTGTCCTGAAACCGTTGAGAGATTTATCGGCACACCTCCTTCCCTCACGTTCACTTTTGCACCACGGCTGGTAATTCGCTCGGTAGTATGTTGCCGGTTAAGGCTCTCAAAATCATATCGAAGTGCGTTGGCATCGATGGTAAACCCGCCTGCGGATGGAAGTTCCAGATCGATATTACCGCTAATCGATTCAATGTAAACGCCTTTTGATACATCTTGCAAAGTGGAAACAACATCACCGCTTGTTGTGGCAACAATCAACGTTCCTTTTATTTTATCGGCAAGAACGTTACCCGAAACGGTTCTAAATCGAATTTCACCCGTACTGTTTGATGATCGAACATCACCGTTCACCGTTTTGGCATAAACATTCCCCTTTATGTTGTTCAGTTCAACATCACCCGAATTACTGGCAATGCGTATTTCACCTTCTGAATTTCTGACTCTCAATAAACCGCTATGGTTTTGAATAAAGTGCTGCCCCTCTACGCCATCAAGTGAAATATCTCCTTTCATGGTCCTCAGATTCATCGAACCTTTATCCGGCACCTGGATCACAAATGAGAATTGTATGTCATCAGCGGCCCTGGAGCGCGAACTCGCTCTTCTGTCCTCAACTGAGGCCACTATGCTATTGCCACGCTGCTGCAAGATAATCCGGTAGTTGTCAAGACTCCTGGTGCCCGACCAGAGTGAAAACTCCCTTTTTACATATAAATCGACCTGAACACCGCTGATTGACGGATTGTAATTGACTTCAATATTTCCGTTTGCAGTAAATACGGAAAGGCTTGGCGCACTATCAACCCGGAAGAATCTGGACTCTAAGGGTTCACTTTGAAACTCCGCCCCGTGTTGATTTGCAGCAGACGCACTTTTTGGCTGAGCTAACAGAGTAGTGCCTGTCACTGTTATCAGCAGTGCACAGAAAATGAATCTGTAATTTAAAATGAATAGAAAATCAGATAGTTGGATATTTTTCATTTAGATCGCATAAATGATTAATTGGGGGATAAGACCCGTCGAGCATAATCAGTCTACGCTAAATTGTAAAAGAGGTTGCATTTACTTCAGATTTTTGAAAACGCCGATCAGAAATTCAATATGGTCAGAGAGATCTTTCCCGATCAATTCAGCACCTTTCATGATGTCCTCCCGGGGCACATTTTCAGCAAATCGCTTGTCTTTGAGCTTTTTCCGAACTGATTTCACCTTCATATCCTTAAAACCATTCGGGCGCATCAGGGCAACGGCGTTCATGAACCCGGCTATTTCATCACAGGCAAACAGGTATCGTTCAATCTCTGTTTCGGGCTCTTTTCCGGTTCGTTCCGGTGCATGTGATTTGACGGCATCAAGGATCTCCCGGCTATAACCCAGCGGCGGTAAGATCTCTTCTACTGCTTTTCGGGGGTGTTCGTCAGGAAAACTTTCCCAATCAAGGTCGTGCAGTAGCCCTGCAGTCCACCAACTATCAACGGTTTCGCTTGATTTATTCAGATCCACTGCACTGGCCTCCATCGCCATGGCAACCATCTCACAGTGTTGACGAAGGCTTTCTGATTGAATCCATTCGTGGAGCAGATCTTGGGATTTTTCTCGGGCAGGGTTCATAAATTCAGGTCGCTTATGATTTCTTTTGCCACTTTTCTATTGTACTCAAACGCAAAGTTTCTGTAATTAATCATATCAACAATTGTACCGATAAAGCAGAGACCGGCTGTTAATAAATAGAGGATTCCCATACCGATATGACCTACAAAAAACCGATGAATTCCGGCAACACCGAATAGTCCGATTAAAGCAAGTATCAACAAAAGAATCGGGTCTTTACGCCTTGCCCGGTACATTTTTGCGAAAATCTTAACTTTCTCTTCAGGCATTTCCTCAATGAGCCTTCTCACGTACTGTGCTTCATCCCCTTCAAGTTCGGGCAGGTATTCAAATATCTTCATTGCTCATTTCCTCAGTTTTGGAAAATTGTAGGTTTCTTTTAAAAATGGAACCAATGCGAGTCATAATAATTAAAATCGCCGGTAATCCCGCGGGGTGTGCCTGAAACGATTCTGAAATCTTTCCTCTGAAGGAAAAGGCCATCGATTTTCCTAAACCATCACCCGGACAATTTTCAAAACCCAACAGATCAAGAGGGCAAATCGAGTTAGCCGTCGACTCGGGATTTAACATTGCCATGGCAACCAGTGCTATTGAGAGCGCCAGCCATTCAAAATGTAAATAAAATGGTTTTTTGAGCCTTGGAATTAAATTCATCCTAAATTGATTTTGAATCGTTAATTTAGTGCTGAAAATTCTAACAGAATCTGTCGATACATGAAAACAACATTTGAGTCAATTAGCAAATATTTGCTCTTTTTCATACTCCTAAATATTACAACCTTTCCACTATACGCACAGGTCGTTGTAGAAGATTCATTAAGAGTGCAGCTGGATGAAATTCGGGTTGAAGCTGCCCATTCGTCTATCACCATAGGCGAAGCACCACTTTCACTCAGTTACCTGGTGCGCGGCAATGCTGATTTGGCTGCTCGTCCGGCCGCTACCATGGATGAACTTACATTTTCCTTGCCGGGTGTTTTTATCAGCAACCGCGAAAACTATGCCTTGGGAGAGCGAATGACCATCCGTGGATTGGGCTGGCGATCCCAGTTTGGTGTTCGCGGAGTTCATGTTGTTTTAGACGATATCCCGCTTACCGTGGCTGATGGCCAAACCATTATGAATATGATTGATCCTGCAACGGTTCAAAGAATTGAGCTGCTCCGTGGTCCGTCGGCTACGTTTTGGGGCAATTCAAGCGGAGGGGTTCTATATATGTCAACCAAACCGGCTCCTGACGCCCCCATGATTCAGTATCGGGGATATGGCGGTTCTTATAATACCATCAAGCAGGAGATCAGGTTAAACAGCAGAATTGGGGATACACGTATCTACGGTTATGCCACCTATTTCGACACGGAAGGGTTCCGGGATCACAGCGCAGCAAGATTATTCAGAGGCAGTATTGGCGGTGAAAGATCTGTTTCTGATAACGGATATGTAACTTTCAGGGCCACATACGCAGGGATGCCGAAAGCAGAACATCCGGGTTCGCTCACCGGGGATCTTGCAAAAGAGAGCCCGTCACAAGCCAGAGATCTATTTGTAAATACAGCGACAGGGAAACAGTTCCACCAGGCTATGCTATCCGCTTCCTATATTCACGACTTTGAAACCGGTATCCTCAATGTTACCACACACGGCACCTACAGGGATTTAGACAACCCGGTACTGTTCAGATACGTAGGGCTGGAGCGATTGGCCGGTGGAGCCAGGTCTACCTACGAATTTCAGAATTTACCGTTCGACCTAAATATTGGCGGTGAACTAAAATACCAGCGTGACGATCGATTTGTAACCGATAACGATAGCGGCAGCAGGGGCAGCGATATTCAAACCGACCAGCTGGAAACAGTTTCCAACCAGGCTCTCTTTGCACGGATTAATGTTCTTTTAAATGACAGGTTCTCCATAAATACCGGGGTAAGGGCCGACAGAATCACATTTAAAAGTGAAGACTTTTTAGAAACCGAGCTGGAAGGTTCACGTAACTTTTTCTCAATTAATCCCAGTGCAGGATTTGTCTATAAGTTAAGCAGTGCTCGATTTTTTGGAAATTTCAGCACATCATTCGAATCTCCGACAACCACAGAGCTTGTAAACAGGCCGGAAGACAGAAGTGGGTTTAATCAGAACCTGGACCCTGAAAAAACGGTCAGTTTCGAAACCGGTATACGCGGAGAAGCAGCACCGATTCGCACCAATTACGACATTGCGTTATTTGTAATGCAGGTGGATGATATTATAATTCCTTTTGAACTGGATGAATTTCCGGGTGTCTCATTCTTTCGAAACCAGGGCAAAACCATTCACTACGGACTGGAAACGAGTTTAGCTTTCTTTCTGAATAACGACCTTGATTTACGCCTTATGTTGAATTTACTGCGAGCCGAGTTCAATGGCGGCGAATATGATGGAAACGCAATTCCCGGTGTAGCCCCATTCCGCTTTGGCGGGCTGCTCACTTACACTCCCGGGAACCACAGCATTAGCGTTGACAATGAATGGGTAGGGAGGTATCAGGCCAATAGTGAAAACACAGAATCGAACAGCCCATATTCACTTGTTAACATCAGGTGGAGTATGAATCTTTCCGGTCTGTTTGATAATGTGTCAATCAGGCCCTTTATCTCTGTTCAGAATCTGTTCAATACCCGCTATAATACATCCCTTGCCGTAAATGCGATTGGAAACAGATTTTATGAGCCGGGTACAGATCGGAATTTCAGGGCTGGCATCCAGGTTAACCTCTTTTAAAAGCCTGAATATCAATAAGTAATTTCTAACTTTATCGGCCCAGTATTAAAGCATTCTCAGTGTAACTGAATTTTTTTTGTAACATATTACCTATGAATCAAGTCTTTAGGTTAGTAATTATTTAAAAGGGGGTAATAGTTATGATTAAACACATATTTTTAGTTCTGGTATTGATGGTTTCCTACTACTTGTGGGATCAGCGCCCGGTCAAGCACGGGTTCGGTGTGGTAGCTCCGGATGCACCCACACTTGTAAAAGTAAGCCGCACTCAAAACTTTGAGATTGATCACTATACGCTCAACTCATCATGGCGCCTGGAAACCACCGCCCGGGTTCTATCTCAAAAAAGATACTGGCTGGATGAGAAGACTCATCTCTCTCCTGTTGATTTTGTTTTAGGGTGGGGTTCGATGTCTGACGAAAGAATTTTAAGCCAGGTTCAGGCCCCTGTAAAAAAACGTGAGTATACTCTGGATGTAATCCGTCCTCCCCTTACCCTCAATGAAATACGTCAGCAAATCCTATTTATGCACGCCATTCCGGCTAACGATACTGTAAGAAGCCAGCTAAACAGTATCCGAACAGGTAACGTGGTTACCGTAAAAGGCTATATTGTTGACATTAAAGACCGTTCAAATATTATCTGGACCTCTTCCCTTTCCGCAAATAAACCCCGATTGGATAACAGGCAAATTGTTTATATTCAATCACTTGAGATACAATAATCGGAGTTTCGTAATGTTTATTGCTTAAAACATCCGAACGGAGTATTTTATTTGATGATGGTGAAGATTCTCAAATGAATCAAGCTGTTATAACTATCAATGGGAACTAAGTTGGGATTAAATTATGGAAACTCGTGAAGTTGGAACTGTTAAATGGTTTCATAATGGTAAAGGTTACGGTTTTATCACAAGAGAAGGTGGTGAGGACGTTTTTGTGCACTATTCAGAAATTCAAACAGATGGATTCAGAAAACTAACTGAAGGCCAAAAAGTTGAATTTACGATAGCTGAAGGCGATAAAGGCCTGCAGGCAAAAGAAGTTATTGAAATTGTATAGTGCAAAAGGCACCCTCGGGTGCCTTTTATTTTTAATCTGACGGATGCATTGGCTTAAACAAATCGCGGTTGACATACTTGCTACTATAGTTATTGCATTGGTTGTCTTTTTTGATACAGTGGCTCTCCTTGAATACGTTGTGTATATTTACACTTCACTTATGGTTCTCGCTCGGGCATTTACACTCTTTAGCCAAAATTTCAGGTCGATAACAAAAAAGAAGGTAAATGAAGCGCCAGTTTGGATCTATCACCTGCTACACTTCTTGAATGTCGCATTTCTGACAGCCGGAGCATTTTACATAACAGCCGCAGGCTGGGTATTTATTTGGGGTGTTGCCTACTACGTGTACAGTCAAAAAATTTAGCTCGAATCTATGATTCGATTAAGAGTTCAAATTATCTTATTCGTATCGGTTGTGATTTTGTTTATACCGCTGCGCACTCTCTGCGGGCAAACTGTATCCGAGCCTGAATTAAATCAACAAACTGCTTTCGGAGTCTCCTTATCATATGCTCCAACATCTTTCGTAGCCTGGGGTAAAATGGAGAATACGAATCAAACCCATCTCAGTTTATCATATCTCCACTCTCAATTGGACATTTTGCCGGCACCAATTGAATTGAGCTCAGAATTGATTATTACCGGACACATCAGGTACCCAATAGACGGCGCTAATGGGCCACGCGAATCAGTTTATGGAATTGGCTTTTTACCTATTCGGGTTAGCATTCCGTTCAGCTCTGGCAGTAACCGATTATTCTTAACCAATTCTGCAGGATTCCTGGTAACCCACAATGCTATTCCGGAAACTATAGGGACACGCTTCAACTACATACTTGAACTGGGCCTGGGCTATGATGTAAGATTCCGGGATGACCGTTCTCTTCAATTCGGTTATAAACTGCACCATTTTTCAAACGGCAACAACGGCATTCAAAATCCCGGTATAGACTCTCACATGTTTTTTGTTAATCTGCTGTTTTGGGATTAATCTTTTCTCTGCATTTTAAAGATCTTAGTTTAAGTTAATCGCAAGCTGATACGGTCAGGAACAAACCGGCAATGATTCGTCCTGCGGAGACGTTTGGTAACCTTACAGAGAGAATTCCCAAAACTGACCTCGTCGAAATAACCCTATCCATACAAATCAGCATAAAACCTGAAAAGATTTCAGAAGTGAATGCCAACCAATTTTTTTTTGTTCGGTTTCCATGAACAAATTACTAATATATATTCCTGTTCTGCTGCTCTTCGCCGCCTGTAATTTACAGGGACAGGAAAATCAGCAGACGGAATCATTAAATGACATGGGCCATCTTAACCATTTGGAACATATAACCTATCAAAGTGCTATGGCAGATACTTCGAACACAAAAAAAGTTGTACGATCTGAAGAGGAGTGGAAAGAACTACTGAGTTCGGATGAGTACCGGGTTTTGAGAAAAGAGGGTACGGAAATCCCGTGGGTGAATAAGTATAACAGCCACTATGAAGATGGTGTATATATTTGCAAAGGGTGCGGGCAGCCCCTGTTTAGTTCAGAAACAAAATATAACAGCCGCAGCGGCTGGCCAAGCTATTGGGCCCCTATCCGAGAAGACGCCGTTGATGAAAGGGAAGACAATAGCTTTTTCATGACCCGAACCGAAATCGTTTGCAGCCGATGCGACTCACACATCGGCCATGTATTTGATGACGGTCCGGAGCCAACCGGATTGAGGTACTGTATGAATTCTGCTGCATTAAAGTTCATCGCAAAGGACGAGTCTGCAGAATAGAGTTCTCAGATCTCTACACCATTAAGAGTTTATCGTGGTAAGTGCAGCTATCTTCAACGGAGTTACTGCTCATAGACGTAAAGTATCTGACGAGTCAGCGTAGAGAATTGACCTTACAGTTTGGGATAACTTTTGTATTATCTTGCAAATGCTAAACCCAAAACAAGGCTCTAAGATGGCATCTCAAACCAATTCGCGGCGCTCCAGGCAACTCTTTGAAGCAAAGTTTGACCCCAGATTAAAAAAATACTCCTTTTATGGTGGTCTTCTGTTTTTGACCGTTACCATTGTAGGAATTCTGCTTATCCCCTTCTGGCTCATCTTCGGCAAAAAGTATATCAACCGATATTATGACAGCCTCTTTTGTGAACTGACAACCCGGGCCCTTCATTTCAAGAAGGGTATTTGGTTTCAAACAGAAAGAACCATACCGCTGGATAAGATTCAGGACTTAACGTTTAAAGAAGGCCCGGTACTGAGGTATTTTGGCTTGAGCTATCTTAAAATCGAAACAGCCGGACAGAGTGTTCAGGGTGCCGCTGATATGTCGCTGACCGGGATAATTGATGCCCGAAAATTTCGTGAAATGGTGCTTGATCAACGCGATGATATCACAGACATGTACCCTGCTGCTCCGAAGTCAACAAGCCCCGGAACATTGTCCGCCACAGACAGTGAACTGCTTCCCCTACTTCGGGATATCAACAAAACGCTGAAGAGTATTGAGCAAAAAGTAGGCTTACCGAACAAATAGAAAGCTTGTACTTGCCACTTGGCCACAAAATTCTTATTAAGGGTCAAGTTTTCAAACATTTTCAACATCACCAATTTCATGGAACAAACTTCACTCTCTTTTGCAGCCTGGTTTTGGCTCCTGGTACCCATGCTGGGAGTTGTATTGCTCTCTATCATAACCTATTTCATCGAAACAAAACGTAACCGAGAATGAATCCGGCAACACTTACCACATTTATCATCTACCTGGTTGCCCTCATTGGATTTGGAATTCTTTTTTACCGTTACACCCACACCCTTTCCGACTACATTCTTGGAGGACGAAAGCTTGGAAGTGGTGTTGCCGCCCTGAGCGCAGGTGCATCTGATATGAGCGGCTGGTTGCTGCTCGGATTACCCGGTGCAGTGTATGCTTTCGGCTTGAATCAAATCTGGATCGCTATTGGGTTAACTATTGGAGCCTACCTGAACTGGCAATTTGTCGCAAAAAAACTAAGAAAGTATACTGAAGTTGCCAGCGACTCTATCACTATTCCTGATTACCTGGAATATCGTTTCTATGATAAATCAAGAATGCTCAGGGTTATTTCCGCCCTTGTGATACTGGTCTTTTTTGCTATCTACACGGCATCGGGGCTTGTTGCAGGTGCCACACTCTTCGAAAGTGCTTTTGATTTAGCACCTGAAATAGCCCTTTACACCGGTGCGATTATCATTGTGGCCTACACGTTTCTTGGCGGATTTCTTGCGGTTAGCTGGACTGATTTTTTCCAGGGGATATTAATGCTCCTGGCATTAATTGCCGCTCCTGTGATTATTATCATTACCTACATGAGCTGGGATGAAATTATCTCAACTGCGGCTGCCATCGACCCGGCATATTTAGATGTGTTTTCGAACATGACTTATATCGGCATTATTTCACTGCTCGCCTGGGGACTCGGTTATTTTGGTCAGCCACATATTCTTGCAAGGTTTATGGCTATACGGTCTGAAGAGCATGTTCCAAAAGCGAAAATGATCGCTATGGTATGGATGGTTTTCGCACTCTACGGAGCCATTTTTGTAGGGTTTACCGGAATATCATTCTTTGCTGATTCACCCCTGGCTGCCGGCGAACAGGAGATTGTTTTTCTTGAGTTAACCCAAGTGCTCTTTAATCCATGGGTTGCAGGTATTATTCTGGCAGCAATTCTATCAGCCGTAATGAGTACGGTCGACTCACAGCTGCTGGTCTGTTCCAGTGCCGTGTCTGAGGATTTCTACAAGGCATTTCTGAAACCCAAAGCTTCAGAAAAAGAACTTGTGCTTGTAAGCCGCCTCGCCGTTGTCGGTGTTGCCATAATTGCACTTTACCTTGCATCGAACCCTGAGAATTTGGTGCTCGATCTGGTAGCATATGCCTGGGCCGGTTTTGGAGCCTCATTCGGGCCCGTAATCATTCTCTCGCTCTTTTGGCGCCGGATGACGCGAAACGGTGCACTTGCAGGGATGGTAACAGGTGCAGCAACTGTGCTAATCTGGGAGAATCTCTCCCTGATATTGCCCGGCCTGGAACACGAAATATTCACACTCTACTCCATTATTCCAGGCTTTCTGTTTTGTACCCTGGCCGTTATTATAACCAGTAACATTGGCGACGGGCCTTCCGATGAGATACATCTGCAACACGACAAAATATAGTTGCGATTACATAAGTCATCTCATAGCAATTTCAGCACGCGGATTTACCCTGCTTTTAATACGGACAAAAACCTGCAAGCTTAACCCACATTGCATTTCGTGTAGAAATATTGAGCGCTGTCACGTTTAATAAACAACAGTGCGTATAACCGGCGGATTGAGAATCGATCTGCTATATCTCAGTGAGATACTGCCCGGATCTCAATTTTCATGTAGAATCACATCCGGTTAATCAAAACCGATTTGTCGCATTTTTACATTGTGCATTCAAGAGGTGATTCGGTATCTTTTGTGCTTTCAAGCTTATGGCAGAAAAATATTTCCAAACAGGCATTCGTTAACAGGGCTGATTATAAAATTTGCCCTCATCAGAGTGTTTAAAACCCAGAAATGTAACTGATAAGAATCTACATGGATTTTGCCTCAATTTTCGCTCAGCACCGCTCGCGAAACATCTTTTTTGCCCTTCTCAGTTTTATCTATGCATTTATCGTCTATACCCTGACAGTAGCTCCTACAGCTTCGTTTTGGGATCCTGCGGAGTATATTGCCATTTCACATACGCTTCAGGTAGCTCATCCGCCCGGATCACCCTTTTTTGCGATTGTTGGGCGTATTGTCTCCATGTTTGTACCCGCCGAGTATGTGGCCCTTAGTATCAATATGATCAGCGTAACGGCCTCGGCATTTACCATAATGCTGCTCTACCTTATCGTGGTACGCCTGATAGAAGAGTTTCGCGGAAGTGCCGATCACATGGATTTTATGGATCAGTTTGGTATGTATGCCGGTGGTTTGCTTGCCGCTCTTACGTTTACCGTTACCCACACTCAGTGGTTCAATGCCGTTGAAGCCGAAATGTATG
>REDT01000334.1 GCA_007693295.1 Balneolaceae bacterium | reverse complement strand
CTTTTTCCCGAGTAGCCAGTATCTCAGAGAGGCGGGAGCCAACAAAGCCCGTTGCCCCCGTTACCAATACCGGAGTGTCTTTTAGTGATTTCATAGTTGTGTGGGTGGATGGTTCATGTTTTTTAATGTTGTAGTAATTAATGTACAGGAAACCAATTGTGCAAGCTTGGACTATCCGCGCAAATGTTTGGACTTTTCGGTCAGAAATGAAGACTTAAGAGAGCTGAAGGGTTTAGCCGGATAGAGGATGTTTCAATATTTTCTTAAACCTGAGACATATCTGTCCAAAACGATTTTGAGATTAGCCAGATGTGGACTCTCGCAGGCCTTCAGCCTGCCCGGAGGGAGGTCCATTCAACCCAGGGCGATGTCCTGGGCTGAGATCTGTAAGGCTTTCAGCCTTTCTCTCCATAAAGACCGATGGAATACTAATATCACAATAGCATGAGTGGCAAGATTTATTTTTCAGAAATTACAGGCTGAAAGCCTGTCACAACGCAGCTTGGGGCACCGCCCCAAGTAAACTGGCGAATTCATTGGGCAGGCTGAAGGCCTGCGACAGTCCCGGTTCGATCAGGCAGGGGATTGGATGTTGAATACCGCACGAAATCTGATATTCATTCGGGAAAGCAACGTTTTTTCCAGCTTAAGAAACGTTTTGGACAGTTATAAACCTGCGAATATATCTGTATTTTAAAGTTGATTTCAGTCTTATAAGACCACAGCAGCACAAATGAGTGAGTACCGGAATAGTCCAAAAAAAGCAAAAGAGCCCTGGCCGACAAAAGAGGCTATGGAACAGATCTATGCTATGAAGCTATGGGGAGGCAGCGATGTTGATTTTTACTCGGGCATAGGGTCTCATCATCCGGAAATAGTAGATCCATATATCGGGGTTGTTACCTCATTTTTAAGATCTTTTAAAGATCCCCTTGTTGTATGTGACCTGGGCTGTGGAGATTTTAATGTAGGAAAAGAGCTGGCAGAGCATACTCAAAAGTATGTTGCTGTAGATATCGTACCGGAACTTATAGAGCGGAATAAGAAAAAATTTACTAACGACAAGATTGAATTCCACTGTTTGGATGTCGCAGCAGATGACCTGCCGCCCGGAGATTGTGCTATCGTAAGGCAGGTACTCCAGCATCTGTCGAATGCTGAGATTCAGCGTATTGTACCCAAACTGACCGGGTTTCGATATCTGATTGTGACCGAGCATATCCCCGAGGGAGAGTTTAAGGCCAATGCGGATATTATTTCAGGACAAGGAATCAGACTGAAGAAGCAAAGCGGGGTGGATTTGTTAGCTCCGCCTTTTAACCTGAAGGTAAAAGAACATAAAAAGCTGCATTTAGTTAAGCCTGCCGATTTTGACGGGCTTATTTCGACTACCCTATACATAACAGCTTAAGCGAGAACGCCGGAGTTATTAAGATCCAGAATGTGAATGCCGGCTTTTATATAGATACATGATTTTCAGTAGTTTATTAAAGACCAACTATTTCAATGATTGAAATTGTCCCGTAGGGACAACATATGGGTAGAAAAAAGCCGCAACCCCCGAATCCAGCGTGCCGTAGGTACGCGACATGGTTAACGGTGGGTAAAGAGCGTTGTAGCAAATTCCGACATATCCGTACCTGACGGCACGGTGGGAGAGGAGATGATTCGTTATTTCTACCCATATTTCGTCCCTAACGGGACGCGATTCTGATATCTCAAATAAGGTTTCAAGAAATTCACCACCGATATAATGCGGATAAATTAATAAATCATCCTGTTGTATGATTTTTTTGTGGATGGTGCGGAAGAATTTTATCACTGAATCATGAGTTTGCACAGATTAGAGGTTTTCACGAATGATCCTTGTCCCGGAGGGACATGATATGGGTAGTAGAAAAAAGGCACAGGTCCAAATCCAGCGTGCCGTAGGTACGCCATATGATGGCTTGGAATATAGCTACCTTGACATATCCCGTACCTGACGGCACGGTGGGAGAGGGAATGATTCGTTATTTCTACCCATATTTCGTCCCTAACGGGACGTATTCCCAAGTTAAAAAAGCATTTGAGCCAATTAGGCTGGCTAAAATGTTCTTTCATATACGCAATATGATTAATCAATCGGCTTGAAAATAGTTAGTTAGCCCAACGGTCTATTTTAGTTTTTTAAATTGGCACCTACAAATAGAGGATCGATATAGAGGATTTCCCATTCTAACTCTTCTTCACTATCATCAGGTATGGAAATATTAGGAATTGACGTTGGCGGATCAGGCATTAAAGGCGCTGTTGTGGATACAGAGAAGGGTGAACTTATCACTGAGCGGTATCGTATACCCACTCCGCAACCGCCCAAACCGGGACCTATGATCGAGACGATTGAGGCGATCATTACTCATTTTGAATGGCAGGGCCCTGTGGGCTGTGGTTTCCCGGCAGCGGTAAAAAATGAGATCGTAAAAACTGCTTCTAATATCGATGATTCATGGATCGGCATAAATGCCGCAGCCCGGATAGAAGAGAAAACGGGCTGCCCCACTCATCTTGTGAATGATGTGGATGCCGCAGGTTTTGCAGAGGTAGAATTCGGAGCGGGAAGAGATTGTTTCGGAACCATTTTTATGGCAGCCTTTGGCACCGGCATCGGGACGGCTGTTTTCCACAATCATCAGCTGGTACCGAATACAGAGCTGGGGCACATCCCGATGCACGGCATGGTGGCTGAAAATTATGCCGCAAATTCCATCCGTGAAAATGAGGGACTTAGCTGGGAACAGTGGGGCGGCAGGGTGAATGAATATCTTCAGCTCATCGAGGCACTCTTCTGGCCCGATCTTATCATTATCGGAGGTGGAGTAAGCAAAGATTTTGAGGAGTACAGACCTTTCCTCGACCTGCAAACGGAGGTGGTGCCCGCCGAAAGCCGAAACCACGCTGGGATTATCGGTGCGGCACTGGCGGTTCAGTCTGTCCAAAAAAGTTAAGTTCCTGATCTTTTTTATCGTTCGGTAATGAGATCAAATTTCAAATGCTTTTGCATCAGCCTGAAGTGTTTATCTAAGCTGAAAAGTGAAATCCTCTTCTCAATCACCTGCTGCAGAATTATTAAATCCGGTATCCCCACTTTGTTAATGCCGTTTTTCATATTCATTAGCTGATAATCCCGAATGATATCCCAGTCGATGTTCAGGGGTATGATCTCAATGGCATTCAAACCCTCAAGAATTTCGGTCTCCTTTTTAAGCATCAATGAGGGGGCCAGTTCCGTGAATATAAGTTCATTTATGCACGCCATGTCTTCTTCAATAAGTCGATCCAGCTTTGGCATTCCTCCCGATTTAAAATATTCAATCCAAACAGAACTATCGATAAGTACGCTGTATGCCGACATCAATCCCGGTTTCTGAGCGTGTCGAGATCAACATCCAAATCAAGGGTGCCCTTTCTGGCAATGAGCCGTTTTCGTTTTGCCCGGTCAATTTCGGCCTGAAGCGCGTCTTTGATCAACTGGCTTTTTGTAGTGGCACCGGTGACTTTCATGGCTTCTTCAATCAGTTTTTCAGGGATATCTAAGGTAGTTCTCATAATATTATATGTATTGATGCATAACTATATATGCATAATACTTCTGCAGCTCTACAAAGTCAAGTGTTGTGCCTCCACTATCCCGCATTCGGAAAAATTCAAGTGAGTACATGAAAGTCGTGTCTATTCCCGAATAGTTATAACTAAAACGGAATATAATCCCGAATAGTTATAAAATTGCGAAACGTTTCCGAAGAGCTTAACAATAGAATTTTCACAAGATGAGGGTATTATTTCTCATTTGATTTTTCGGGATATTGAAGTCACTAAATGTTTGAAATTTGGTGTTTGAATTTTGGAATTTTTCCTTTTTATGGCAGAATTTAAAACAAAGACATTAAACTGTAAGTTTGACAGTAAATGTCATCTGACCGGGTTGTGAATGTTTCTCTATGCTGCCCTCATGCGCCTTCACAATATCATTGGTAATACTTAGCCCCAGCCCCGTTCACTTAGTCACTTTTTACGTGGTAAAAAACGTCAGCTAAATATTATCTTAACGTGAGTTCGAGATAAAATCGATGGAAAAAAAGTCCCCCTTATCCCATAGGGATCACTACGTGGGAAGGGGGGAAAGGCTCGAAAGAGCCTGGGGGGATGACCCGCTGAGCGTTGATTTAACTCAAATATTTAAATTTTGGCTTTAATTTCACTACTGTTCATCCCCCATTGCCCTCCGCCAGCTGGCGGAGGGACACTTTCTAACAAATTCTTATCTCGAACTCACGTTATCTTACATTAACTACAGGAAAGGGGAAATCTGTACATTACTGTAGCATAGGTGGACAGACTCGCCTAAGTTATTGGATGGGGATAACACTGATTAAGAGCTGATCTGTTAATGACAATCAAAAAATAATTGTGATGGATAGAAAAGAGTGGTTACTCAAAACTTCACTATTTACTGCAGGGAGTTTAGTATTTGCACGTAACCCTTTATCGACTGTGCTGGATTGGCCAATACGACTAAACGGGCCAATACCTGTTGAGATAAAGGAAGAGAACGGTTCATTTAAACTGTACAGAGGCGGTGAACCATACTACATAAACGGGGCCGGTGGCGGCGGGCATCTAGACCTCCTTGTATCAATTGGCGGAAATTCGATTCGCAGGTGGAGTACCGGCCCGGATACGATGAACCTGCTGGACATGGCACACCGGCTTGGCGTATCGGTTTGTCTGGGATTGAATATGGGAAGAGAGCGCCACGGTTTCGATTATGATGATGAGCAAGCCGTTGCCAATCAACTTACAAGAATGCGCGGAGAGGTTTTGAAATATAAAGATCATCCGGCTGTTCTGATGTGGGGAATCGGCAATGAACTGGACCTCAACTATACTAACACGAATGTGTGGCACGCTGTAAATGATGTTTCAAAAATGATTCATGAGGAAGATCCGCATCATTTAACCACAACCATGACGGCAGGAATCGACCAAACCAGAGTTAACCTTATCAAAGAGAAATGCGGTGATTTAGACTTGTTGTCTGTGAACACATACGGTAGTCTTCCGGCACTTCCCGAAAATCTGCGGAATTTTGGCTGGGATAAAGCCTATACGGTAGCCGAATGGGGCCCTACCGGGCACTGGGAATCTCCGCAGACCGAATGGGACGTTGCCATAGAAGAGACGTCAACAGTTAAAGCGGAGCTTTATAAAGAAAGATATCAGGCTTCAATGGAGTCGGATGTTGAAAAATGCCTGGGCTCGTACGTGTTTTTATGGGGACAAAAGCAGGAGAGAACCCATACCTGGTACGGGATGTTCATGGAAAACGGCGATCCGATCGAGGTGGTCGATTCCATGCAGTACAACTGGACCGGGAAGTGGCCCGAAAAACGCGCTCCCGGCATTAGCGACTATCGGCTTGACGGAAAAACGGCACTCGACAGTGTCTACCTGAAGCCGGGGCAACAGGTTGAAGCAGAAGTCTTCCCCATAATCCGTTCCTCAGAAAATATTAAGATTGACTGGGAAATCTTTCATGAGAGCACCGATCTGCAGGAGGGCGGCGACCGGGAGGAGAAGCCTCCAAAGGTGGAAGGCCTTATCAGCCGGGCTGAGGGGACTACGGTTCAACTAAACGCCCCAAAAGAGAAGGGACCTTACCGCATCTTTGTATATTTGAAAGACGAAGAAATTAACCGCGTAGCTACTGCAAATATCCCGTTTTACGTGCGCGATTAGAGCTGATGCGGTATATTAGTATCGACCGATAAAATAAAAAAAGATTGGGGTTCTATTCTGGCTCGCCTCTTTGGGCAGCTTTGGTTCATGCCCTTCACCGTGTAGCCGGCTTGGAATATAGTTTGATAAT
>REDT01000244.1 GCA_007693295.1 Balneolaceae bacterium | reverse complement strand
CCTCCGGCGAAAAACACGCCGCAAGGAGGGGAGTTCCTTATCAAAACCTTGACAAACTTAAAAATTTTAGGTTTCAAGATTTTGAAATTTACTTTTTGGACAGCCTCAGCCTCTTTTTCGAAATTTCAGAATCGAATTCATCTTTTTAAGTTTATGCTAATCATATTTAAAACTTTCTGTAATCTCCTCAATCCAATATCGAAGCCGTTCCTGCTGAGACATTTCAACTTGTGGATAGTTGGGACTATAGGTTTTTGATTCTTCCCGGATAACCGGAACACCGTTTTTTGCAAACCCTTCACCGCGTTCGCTCAGGTGCTCTCCCAAACGGTGCCTCCACACTTCCAGCTCGTCTTGATACTCTTCAAGGCCGGCCAGGTTGTACAATTCCTGTGGGTCGTCGGCCAAATTGAACAACTGTTCCTCACCCGTGGGAAAAAACCAGATATATTTCATCTGTCCGTCAGTAAGGCCGCTCCAGTAATTTTCCCCGATATATGTGGTGGAATGCTCCAGGTCGATCCAGGGCCTCCAGTCAGCCTGCGGATCCTTCACAAGCCTCAGCAAAGAGACCCCGTCTATTGCTTCGGGCACTTCGGAGCCGGCCGCATCCAAAAATGTTGGTAAAATATCCCGAAGCTCAACCGGATTGTTCAATGTTTGCCCCCTATTGAGTTCACCATTGAGGCGCTTCGGCCACTTCATCAAAAACGGAACAGCAGCGGAGCCTTCGTAGGCGTAGGTTTTACGCCAGTGATGGTGATCGCCGAGCATATCTCCGTGATCGGAGGTAAAAATGATCAGGCTGTTTTCGTACATGCCTTTCTGTTTCAGCATGGCTACGATTTCGCCGATCTGATCATCAATCTGCGTTACCAGTGCGTAATAGTGGCGGCGGCTGTTGATGGCATGATCGGCTCCAAAATCACCAAACGCTGCATTCGGTGTTTCAGGAAAATCGGCGAAGCGTTCGGCCCATTCGCCCACGGGTGGCGCCGGGATCTCTGTATTTTCATACGTGTCAAGGTAACGCTGAGGTGGATCGTAAGGGCTGTGAGGTCGTGCGAAGGAGATTTTCAAAAACAACGGGGCGTCCAGATCATAATTTCCGATCAAGTCGACGGCAGTTTGGCCAGTCCAGACGGTGGGGTGCAGTTCTTCGTCAAGTGGATATACGCCGGCACGGTGCTCATTCCAGCCGATTCCAAGTTCGTCAGGGTCCTGACCCGGTGCATTCAGCTTAAACCAGTTTCGGTAGTCGCTGATAAATCCCTCAGATTCGATACGGCCGCTTTCATCTACCAATGTGCCATGAAAACCATGAAGGGCTTTTTGCGGAAACCAGTGCATTTTGCCAATGGCAAAGGTATAGTATCCCAAGTCGCGAAGCATCTGCGGCATCTGAAATTCGTACTCCCTGGCAACCCGTCCGTAACCGAGCATGCCGTTGTTCCAGGGGGCCTGCCCTGTAAGCAGAGCCGCCCGCGCCGGGGTGCAACTTGGCACCGAACTATATCCGTTTTCGAAATGAACACCGTCTGCAGCCAGGCGGTCAAAGTTGGGGGTAATAACCGCCGGATTACCTGCATATCCCAGTGCATCGGCCCGGTGCTGATCGGTTATGATCAGAATGATGTTGGGCTGGTCTTGTTCCGGCTGAACCGAAGTCTTATTCTCTTCTGAAACGCAGCCAAAAAAAATAATAGTGCAGAAGCAAAGTACTATAACGTTCCTGAGAAATACCTTTTTTTTAAACTTCATGAAACCCAGGAGTAATATTTAATAAATTCCATATGAGAATATTTAGCTTATTACGTGAAATATGGACTAAATCATTTTTCTGCCACAAAATGAACTAAAAACTCTGTGAAAATCCGTGCCTCCGCGGCAAACTGTACACACAAACCTGTCCGACTGCCGGCTGATCAACATAGAATCATTTCTTAAAAGAACTCTGTTCAAGGTTTTCATCAAGCGAATGTTCACTTATCCAGTATAAAGTCAAAGGCGTTGTGATTTTCATAAAAAACCATATTCATTCCGGACTGCTGCCAATAAGGTAAAAAAGAAAAAACTAAAACAAACTGAAATCTGGAAATTCAACTCAAAAAAACCTAATACTTAATTGTTTGTTTATTGATCTTATTTGCCTCTTGGTTGTTCCACCCCGAATAAACACATTAATCTGGGTACATCGGTTAAATTTTTCGTATTCAATGGAAATATTGTGCCAAAATTCTGACGTTTGAACAATTTCTATGTTTCCGCCGGCAGTGTCTGTTGCATAACTAAATAAGTCTTTCACCTATTTAAATTAAGGCCGGCTCCGGTCTGACTGATCGTATTCATTTAATAACTTCAGCAACCGATCTACCTCTTCAGGATGATCAAACCACAGATTATTTGTCTCAGCCAAGTCTTCTTCAAGGTTATAAAGTTGTCCTTCCGGATCTCCGGGTCCCGGCTCAATATAGGCTGGAGAGGTAAAGCCTCCCGAACCCAGCCCGTCTATCAGTTTCCAGGTTCTATCTTGTATGGATCGCATACCACGGCCAACCGTAACTACAACCGGCGGACGTATCGCTTCCGTTTCCGGCTGGCTTCCGGTCAGTACAGGGAGGATACTGAAACTGTCTTCCCCGGCATTCTCTGGCAAATCTGTTCCCGTTATATCAGCAAACGTTGCCAACATATCGGTAAACGAAATCGTCTGATTCGTAACTGATCCCGGCTCAACCACTCCCGGCCAGCGAACAATAAACGGCATCCGGTGCCCGCCTTCGTAAGCGTCTCCTTTCATACCCCGCAAGCCTCCCACGGAGTCGTGGCCAAATTTCTCTGTATCTTTATCATACCAAACAGGACCGTTATCGCTGGTAAAAATCACCAGTGTCTCGTCACTCATCCCTGTCCTATCAAGCGCTTCGAGGACCTTTCCAACCTCTGCATCAACCATCGCCATAAAATCCCCATACATCCCGGCCCCGCTGACTCCTACAAACTCTTCAACAGGCAACCAGGGCGTATGGGGGGATGGATAAGCTAAATATAGCATCAGGGGGTCCGATGACCTTTCGTTGCTATGCTCTTCAATCACCTTTATTGCTTCGTCGGTAAACCGTGGTGTTACATCGATTAATTCAAGATCTGGAGCAATACCTCCTTCTCTCCAGAATGCACCCTGAATATCCGTCCATATACCACCGCTAAAATTATCCTCAACACTGTCAGTGGGTGGGTTTACCACACGGTCATCACGAATATAGAAGTAAGGAGGTATATCAGTAGATGCCCGGATTCCAAAAAATGTATCGAATCCACGGTCAACCGGACCACCCGGCAAGGGCAAGTCCACATCATACTCGCGATAGGCAGCACGAGTATTTGCGCCCTGCCCTGAATCCGAAGCTCTATCTGTAGCCTGAGACTCGTCAAAACCAAGATGCCACTTGCCTACCATAGCTGTACGATATCCTTCTTTTTGAAGTACTGATCCAATCGTCATTCTTCCTTCTTCTATCACCGGTTCATCCGGCCAGACACTTGTATCGGTTCGAAACGGATACCTTCCTGTCAACAGTCCATATCGGGATGGATGACATAGCGCTCCGGGTGCATGGGCATCCATAAAACGAATGCCCTCCTCAGCCAAGCCGTCAATATGGGGTGTGGGAATTTTTGAATCTTCGTTATAAGCCCCAATATCTCCATAGCCCATATCGTCAACGAATAGTATAATAATATTGGGTTGTGGCTCAGATCTCTGTGCATAAAGAGAAGCATAACCAAAAAATGACATAAAAATGAATATGATAAATCTTGCCATAGATTTCATTAACTTTAGTTCTGTAAGTGTCTTTGTATTATTATTTTGGAGTTTATTAATTCCAGGTATCATCCTGATATTTTTCCTGCAGCTCATCGATTTTGGATTTGAGCTGCTCTTGAATGTTAGAATATTCAGATTCACCATAGACGCTTCGTATCTGATCCGGATCTACCTCCAGATCAAATAACTCCCATTCATCGTGATCCGGAAAATGGGCCAGGGTATATCGATCGGTTCGGACCCCGTAATGCCTGGCTACACGATGCACAACTGGTGGTCCCTCGTAATAGTGGTAGTACACTGCATCGCGCCAATCGGCTGGGCTTTCCCCCATCAGCATGGGTACCATCGAACGCCCCTGCATATAGTCGGGTATCTCTGTACCGGCCAGTTCAAGAATCGTCGGAGCCAAATCCAGGTTCTGTACCAACTCTTTGCTTACCAATCCGGGGTCAATACCTTCCGGCCAGTGAACAATCAGCGGCATACGCAGCGACTCTTCATAAATCCAGCGCTTGTCGAACCAGCCTTTCTCACCCAGGAAGAATCCCTGATCACCGGCATAAATCACAATGGTATTATCATACAGGTTTTCACGCTTCAGATAGGCCATCAGACGGCCAACTTCGTCATCCACCTCTCGAACCACACGCAGGTAATCTTTCACATACCGCTGGTAGCGCCAGCGCAGTAAATCCTCCTGGGTCATCTGATGATAATTATCATATAAATATTGATTCTCTTCCGCATATGCGTCTAGGATGCGTTCAAGCTGCTCATCGGTTAACCGGTTAGACTCAACCAATCTTTCCCACTCCTCAGCTACTTCACCGGTTGCCGGATCCATTGGCACTTTTAAGTCTCTTCCCCAAGTCATGGTGGTGCCAATCTCCATGTCCTGCTCCTGGGCTGCGGTGGTCAGTCCCGGATATTCATAGGTACCTTTCCGGGAAGCCGGAGCATCCCCATCCTGAAGGCCATAGAATAAAGTTGAGGGCTCCGGTAAATCCCTGTCACGATAGTCATCCAGTGCCGGGCCGGGTAACCACTCTCTGTGGGGGGCTTTATGATTGTAAATCATCATAAAAGGACGATCTCTCTCTCGATCATTCCGGAGCCAGTGAAGGGCTCTCTCGCCAATAATCTCGGTGGTATGGCCGTGGCGATCCACATCTCCATGCGTGGTTCGCATGGTGGGATTGTAATATGGACCCTGTCCATAGAGTACTTCGTAATAATCATAGCCCTGTGGTTCGGTACCCAAATGCCATTTACCAATCATCGCCGTCTGGTAGCCCGATTCTTGAAGCAACATTGGGAACGTCTCAAGATCTTTGGAAATGTTCTGCCCGTTGGTTAACACACCGTTCAGATGACTGTGCAAGCCGGTTAAAAGCACCGCTCGAGACGGCTTGCAGATAGAATTGGTGACAAACGCATTGTCAAAACGAATACCGTTCTCTGCCAGCCGGTCGATATTTGGGGTTGGAGTATGATCGAGCTGCAGCCCATAGTTCAACGCTCCCTGATAAGCCCCAACTGCCTGAGCTGTGTGGTCGTCAGAATACATCACAATGATGTTGGGGCGGTCGGCTACGGACTTTTTTTTATCAGTTTCAGTCCCAAAAACAAGACTAATTTTAAATAAAAAAACAAAAAAGGCATACAAACCATAATTTTGAGCAAATATATATTTAAACATATTCAAATTTATTTTATTAACAATTAAGATTTGAAGAGTTACTATAATTCATATTTAACAACTCTATCTACTTTACTTACTCTTTTTCACCACACCGCCTCAAGGTTTTTGGGGCAGGCTTGATACAAAAGAAGCAAAAATTCAAGGTCCGGTAGATTTCAGGGTTGACGCCGGGTTAGACACCTGTTAAACTTATTAACCTGTAAATTTCTATACGTTTAAAAAAACATCGAAAGATTTTTTTATGCAACTGAGTCTAATCTGATACTTTCTGAATCCTGAATGACACCGGTCCATTATTTCCATTGACGATTGCAGTAAACACCAGCATTCCGTTGCTGGCTGGCTGCTTACGGGAAACAGCCTCTCCATTGAGTATAAGTTCAATTTCCTCTCCGGGT
>REDT01000306.1 GCA_007693295.1 Balneolaceae bacterium | reverse complement strand
CCGAACCCGACAGCTAACTTCGCAGGCTTTGAGGGAAGACAAAGGGCCTTTCTATGCATGTAGCTCCTTTGACTTCTGAATTATTAATCTTTTTCAGTGGAGCTGCTAAAGTATCTCCATTGATAACATAACGGAATATATCCGATTAGACGGGGTGCTTTCTATTCTACTCTGATTACAACTATTATTTAATATGGATAGATTTGTAATCTCTATTTCCAGCGAACCTGTTTTGACGTTCGGGTTATTACTTCTCATTATTCTCATTGTCCCCATTCTGTTTCAAAAAGTCAGGTTGCCCGGTATTGTGGGTCTGCTGCTGGCAGGAACCATTGTTGGACCTAAAGGTTTAGGTATGGCTTATGTAAGGTGAGATTAACCATCTAAACCCTCTTCAACTGGCCGAAACCATTGTTTGCATCTTGAACGGACATCCCTATTTTGGTTGTTTACAAAATTTCCTGATACTTAAAACCGGCTATCGATCACCAAAACAGATACCTGAATCGCCTGCGCCCTCACTTATTGTCCGACAATCGTCTGATTCGACGGGTCAAGGGTTGCAGGCCGCCGGTTAACAATTACTCTTTTTCATGAAAGAAGACCACGTACTTGAACGGGGCCTGGGGCTCACCTCCATCATCGCCATCAGCATGGGGGCGATGATAGGAAGCGGAATCTTCATTCTGCCAGGCCTGGCTATGGCCGAAGCCGGTCCGGCCGTGATACTTGCCTTTGTAATTGCGGGGCTGCTTGTGCTACCGGCCGCATTGAGTATTGCAGAGCTGGGCACTGCCATGCCTGAGGCCGGCGGAGATTATGTTTTTATTGAACGGGGTCTCGGTCCCGGAGCCGGCACCATTGCCGGACTTGGCGGCTGATGCTTATGTTTAAGGGAGCCCTGGCGCTGGTTGGCGGCATGTACTATCTGTCGGTCATCATGACGCTTCAAAGCGTTGAAATGGTAGCTGTTATCATCGGCACTGTGCTGATTATTGTCAATATCATCGGGGTGAAACAGACCGGCGGCCTTCAGGTTGTCATGGTTGTTGTGATGGTTCTGATACTGGGGCTTTTTGTCTCATTCAGCATGATGAATGTGGAAAGCAGCTACTATCAGCCCTTCTTTGACGGGGGGACATCGGGGCTGATCAGCGCAACAGTAATGGTGCTTATCTCTTACGGTGGCGTAACCAAAGTTGCTGCCGTTGCCGAAGAAATTGAAAACCCCGGACGTAACCTCCCCCTTGGCCTGCTCCTTTCGCTCATTGTTACTACCGTACTCTATGCCCTTATTGTGTATGTATTGGTGGGGCTTGTGGATGGAGAAACGCTCTCCGGCTCAAATATCCCAATGGTTGATGCTGTAGAGCCCTATTTCGGCCTTTTTGGAATTCTGCTCATTGTTTTAGCTGCCATGCTTGCTCTGATCAGCACGGCAAATGCGGGAATCCTCACAGCGTCTCGCTATCCGTTTGCCCTGAGCCGCGACAAGCTTATTCCCCGCTTCTTCGCGCATGTAAGCGAGCGATTTCACACTCCCGTAACCGCTATAGTGATCACGGGAGGCGCAATGCTTCTCATAATTCTGACTCTGCCCGTAGCGGAGATTGCCAAAACTGCCGGAGCTTTTCAGATCGTGGTTTATATCCTCGTAAATATAGCCCTGATTGCATTCAGGGTCAGAAAGCCTGCATGGTACATGCCCAAATACAAATCACCGGCCTATCCCTGGATCCAGATATTCGGCGTATTATCAGGCGTTCTTGTACTGAGTCAGATGGATACGCTTCCCATCATCGGCGGAGTTGGAATCCTGATTTTCGGCTTCTTATGGTATTTATTCTACGGCCGGAGCAGAGTGGAAAGAAGAAGCATTATTGCAGATGCCATCGCAGAACGAATCGAGGCAGAACCGGCAGACAAACCCTACAGAATTGTCGTTCCGATTGCCAATCCCATGACACAGCAGCACCTTCTCAGAATTGCCGCTGCAGCTGCCTCAGCTCATGAGAAATCGGAAATTATCGCTGTTAACGTCATTACCCTACCTGATCAGACCGCCCTTGCCCAGGCTGTGGAGTTTGAAGATGAGCGCATCCAGCGCCATGAAAAGCTGATGGAAAAAGCTGAAGACGCGATCGGCAATTACAACATTCAGTTGCGAACAAGGGTTGTCATCGGCCGTAGCGTTGAAAATATCATCATTAACCTGTTGAAAAAAGAGAAGGCGGATGAGGTAATCCTGGGATGGAAAGGCCGGCGAAAACGGAGGGAATTTATCCTTGGATCCATCATCGATCCCATCGTGAAAGAAGCTCCAAGCAAAGTAACGCTTGTGAAACAGCGCTCCGAAAAAATAGGATCAACCGCGGTCTTCATTGGAACAGGTCCCCACACGCAAGCTGCGGTCAGCAGGGCCGTTGAGCTGGTTGACAGTGAAAAAGACACTTCCCTGACGCTGATTAATATTCAGGATTTAAACCAATACGAGAACCGCGAAGATGCGATCCGTGAAGGGAACATTCTTATTGCCAAAGCCGTGGAGGAAACCGGAATTAAAGAGAGAAACTTCAATCAGAAAGTAATGGTTACCCAAAAAGTGGCGGACGACTTAATCATTGAAGCGAACAACTACGATACAACATGTATCGGTGCCACCCGGGCTTCCCGACTGGAAAGCGCACTCTTCGGTTCGTTTCCGGAGCTGGTCGGTGAAAAAGTAAGAGGCAATGTGCTGATTGTGAGGGGCAGGGAGAAAACATTCTATTCCACCTGGCACATTATTCAGCGGCTCTTCAACAGGGCATAAACGGTTGATTGGTCTTTTCGGGACAACGCAACAGGCGGGCAATATTCGCAGGTTCTCACACACTCATTTTTTAAAAAGAGACCGGTCAAAATTGAATGTTCCGCCTTGGCAGAGAGAAAGAAAGAGTTGGCCAGATATACCCATAGCCTATTTCACATTACGCAAATAAACCGAATCCAGCAGCTCTGTCTGTCCGGGTTGAAGACGCATCCAGCGGGCTTCCTCTTGGCTGCCGAACGGGTGGATCACAAAATGCACGGTGCCGTCGGCTTCCAGGCCGGTAATATGAAATTCATATCCGCCCAGAATTGCTCTCTCCCACGGCCAGAGAGGCCCGGTTCGGTTTCGGCATGGTTCGACTAGAAAAGGAGTCTGCCCTTCTTCAATCAAAATGAGGGGCCTTCCAGTTAGCAAAATTCAAAGAATTTATATAGAACTCACGTTAAACAGAAAGGTTAAAACCACAACTCAACCAGTTCCCGGAGGGCTTCAAACTCTCCCTCCTCTCCTTTTGAGCCTGAAAACGAACCTATGAGGCTGCCATCAGGGGCAAAAATGATTTTATAGGGAATCGACCCCAGGTTCAACTCACTTTCAAGCCCTCCTGCAAGAACATAAATAAAATCATAGTCGTGGTTTCGAATAAAACTTCGGATTTTCCGGTTACTGTCTGCCCAGTCGGGCGAAGCAGCAACGATTTCAATCTTATCGGGCCAGGCCTCTTTAGCCTTATGAAATCCTCTGAAACTGACATGGCACGGGCCGCACCAGGTCTGCCAAAAATCGAGAACCACAATTTTTCCTTGCAAATCCGAAAGCTTGATCTGTTCACTATCTCCAAACATTCTGTCAAATACAGAGCCTTCATGCACAATTTCAAATTCAGCAGTTGCAAAGATCTTCTTTGCCATCTCTTCCGTAATAACCGGATTGTTTTTTTCATCAAGTTCAATTTTGGGCTGCGCCGTAAGAGATTGAAATGTCATAAGAAGAAAAAGCAGGCTATATACAGTCACATTTTTAAAACGTATGGAGCTCATTGTCGAATAAATTAAAGATTGTGATGGAATAAGATTTTTTCTTTGCTCCTTTTTCAGAGCAAGATTCTGGAAAAATTTTCACCAACCTACTCAAATCCGTATTTAAAGATTCAAAGATGTGATGTATCTGAAGTTTTTATTGATGTCTGTGAAGTTGATGTGATGTTTTTGAGATATCCGGGATCAGGATGAACCGTTTTTCAAGATACTATTATCCAGTTCTGCAGAAATGGGAATGGAGTTTTCAATGTGTTGGAGCTCAGCAAAACGCTGTCTTTTATTGCCGGTTAATCTCTTCAGATGATTTGGATTTATCAGGTATGAACGGTGTATACGTTCGGACCGGGCAATCTGTCTTTGAACATTTTTTAGAGTTGAGCGAATGACTTTTTTCTCTACCTCTCCATCTTCAAGAAAAAAGATCGTCACATAGTTTTGATCCGATTCAGCGTAAATAAATTGATCTTCAGCAATTTCAAGATGATCCTCTCTGTTCTTTCCATGGATCGTAATCATGCTTTGATCCTTTACCTGAACATGCTTACTCCTTTTGGAAAAGTAGATATGCAGCAAAATCGCTGCCGGTGCAAGCAAAGGTATATACGGCAGACCGTAATAGATCAAATGTTCGGACCATCGGCTCCATGTGGGGCTGATGTCATTAATCACCCTGATATTGTAGAACCACGAAGCCGTTGCCATGGCGATAACCAATCCAGATTTCGATATCAGTTCATCATAAATGTGCCATCGGTTTCCTTTCCATTGATAGGCCCTGCGCTCAAGGCCATAAAAAAGCAGGTAGGGAATGATGTGGCAAAGGGCATAACCGGAAAGCAGCAGGTTTCGATACGGAACCTGGTACCCCCCTGTTCCGTGTGGTTCAAAATAAAGAGTTATAAATACAAACAGTCCGCCAATTAGAGTGGATATAATGAGAACATGCACCCAGGTAAGTGAAAAAGGAATTTCCTTTTTAAACATCTTCCCAATATGAATAAATACTTTCTTTCTTTTCATTCTATATGGTAAATCAAGGTTGGCTTCCTTCCGGCCAAATATAACTGACATTTATTTAGTAATTCCGGTCCGGTTTATTCGCTACCATTTATACAAAGTTTGGGCACAAAGACCAATGGTATTGCTAAATTTAGATTTATTTTGATCACTTGTTTTAAAATGGAAAAGCTAAATCGGTATCTGGCTTAACCGGCTCCGGGGTTTCGTGAAAAGAGTTTAAATGGTTCTTATACAGAGCTTTAAAGTTATTATTATTCAATTTTTCTATCCTCACTATATTTCCTAATTCTACTCATCAATCGAAGAAGGCCTGTTCCACATTTCGTAAATAAATCGAATCCAGCTGCTCTGTCTGTCCGGGTTGAAGCCTCATCCATTGGGCTTCCTCCCGGCGGCCGAACGGGTGGATCACAAAATGCACGGTGCCGTCGGCATCCAGGCCGGTAATGTGGAAATGATATCCGGACAACGGTGAGCTGTCCCATGGCCAGAGAGGGCCGGCCTTGTTTCGGCGGGTGTCAAACTCCCCGTCTCCCCAAAGGATCATTACCGGGCCACCGCCGGCCGTTTCCGGCAGTTCCGGCATCTCTTCACTGTTAAAGATCTGAATTCTGGCAAACGCATCGGGTACCGGCAGCAGTCGTTGAAAACGAAAGAGCACGTTCACGCTGTCGGCTGCAACCGAGACAGAGTGGCCGGGCATATAGAGCCGGATCGACTCAAGCCCTTCAAAAAGTGCCGCAGCGCGAATTGCAACACGGCCGGCCGCCAGCCAGTCGTGGTTAATATCCGGTATTTCTAATGGATCAAGGAGGATTTCTTCGGCGTTTTCCATGTTACCGGTCCAGCGCATGATCAGGGTGGCGCCGTCTTGTGATGCCTCAAGATATTTTGGACGAAAGGTTTCCTGAACGGTACCGAACAGCAAGTCCAGGTCCTCCGGTAACGGGAGGCTGCTCAGGCCTGTGCCGCTGTAGTTGATGCGGAGCCGGTGAGTCGGACGATTTGTCTCGGGGTCGGGCCAGTATAATGCAGCCAGCTCCATGTCATTGCGGTAAATGCGAAGATTCAGGCTGTCGGTATCCTTCCGAACGGTGAGGCGGCTAGCCCGA
>REDT01000333.1 GCA_007693295.1 Balneolaceae bacterium | reverse complement strand
GGAGGGATGGCAGAGTGGTCGAATGCGGCGGTCTTGAAAACCGTTGAGGCGCAAGTCTCCGGGGGTTCGAATCCCTCTCCCTCCGCACTTAAGGATTAGCCCCAACATTAGTTGGGGCTTTTCTTTTAAATAAAGTATCGCTTTCTACGTTGGTGGCTTAGAAATAATAACACCAGAAACTACTATGATTAATCGAGCGTTTTTCATTTCAGTATTATTCATTACTGTAATACTTAGTCCTGCAGCCTCAGCACAAGACACCCTCTCCGTTAATTTGGCCGAATTTATCCAAAAAGGTATGGAGCGCTCCGGCCAGGTTGCTTATGAAGGAAGAGCCGTTGATCTTGCTAAAAACAGGCAGCGACAGGCGAGATCTCAGAGAATTTTACCTCGATTTGAGCTGAGTACTCAACACGGTGCAGTACCCGGCGTGAAGAGTCAAACGGATTTACCAAAAGGTCAATATTACCTGGATCCAAATCTTGAAAATGACTGGGAAGATTGGGCTATATTTACAAGGGCAGAAATCAGCGCTGTTCAGCCGATATTTAGCTGGGGTGCTATAAACAAAGCCATTAAAGCAGCAGAGGCAGGTGCGAAAGCCGCCGAGTACCAATTTAGTGCTGTTAAAGCTGAAGCCGAACTGCAGTTATTTGAGCTCTATTACAGCTATCTCTTGGCTATTGAGATTTCCAGGATTTTAGAAGAAGCAAAGAGCCAGATTGATAGGGTTGACCGTCAAATCAAAGAGATGATCGAAGATGGAGATCCCGATTTAAAAGAGTCTGATGTGTTCAAGTTTGAACTCTATCAGGCAGAATTTGAAGTGAATAAGGTTGAAGTAGAGCAGCGTGTTGAATCCATTAAGCGCATCTGGAACTATGTACTGCAGGCGGAAGAGGGTGTGATTTACAGGCCGGCAGAAAACTTTCTCGACCCGATTCCATTTAATCTGGAACCCTATGATTATTATCAAAATATGGCATTTAGTAACAGGCCTGAACTCAAGGGAGTAAACTCCGGAATTGAAGCCTTGAGGAATAGTGCAGATGCGGTTCGTTCGCAGCAATACCCTCTCTTTTTTCTCGGCTTGACAGGTAGTTATGCTAACACTCCAAACAGGCCCCGGCAAACAAATCCATTTATTATCAATAATGCAAATTTTGCAACTGCCGGTGTGGGTTTTGGGATTCGACAAAATCTGAATTTCCCTTCTATGCGGGCATCGGTCGACCGTGCTGAAATTGAGCTTCGGCGGGTACAGGATCTTGGTGATGCAGTAATGGATGGAATGGTATTGGAATTGAATGAAAATTACCAAAATGCTGCTATTGCTCAGGTGAAAGTAGAACAAACCGAGGCAGCGCTGGTTATAGCCCGTAATTGGGTTCGAAATGAGCAATTAAATTATGATATTGGTTTTGGTGATGTTGAGGACCTGTTGGATTCTGTGCAGAAAGAGTTAGAATTACGTTTACAACTGAAACAAAATGTGTTTGATTTGAATAAAAGAGTAGCAGCTCTTTACAAAGCTTCAGGAATTTCCGTTAATCAACTGAGTGTAAATTAATCGTATGGCTATGTACAAATATCTTATAAACCTGGTAATTATTACATTAATTGCTGTTTCATCTGTGGCTGCACAGTCGGCTGAAAATGAAATAAGAGAGATGCTGGATGAACGTGATGATGAAATTAAGGAGCTGTTGGGGCCCAAAGGCACCGAACATACACAGGAACAGCGCGACAAACTTAAAGATATCATCAATGACGTGATAGATTATCGTGCCATGGCTCGAAGGGCTTTGGGCAATACCTATGATGAAATATCTGATGAACAGAGAGAGGAATTTGTCTCATTGTTTGCAACCATTATTCGAGACAACTCTTTGAACAGGCTTGATATCTACCGTGCAGAGGTGACTTATAACTCTATTGAAGTAGAGAATGATTCTGCTTTTGTACGTACAACCGCACAACTTGAAAATGTACGTACTTCAGTAGATTATAGTATGCAGAAAAAAGAAGATGATTGGATGATTACAGACATGTCAATCGATGAGGTCTCAACAGCTGATTCTTATAACCGACAGTTTCAAAGCATAATAAGACAACGAGGTTTCGATGCACTCTTACAGAGTTTGCAAAGGCGTGCCGCTCGTTCATCATCCACCTAATACAGGCACATGAGGCAACTCTTTTATGGGCAATAATCAGAGCGGGCAGGGATACGTATATAATTCGTTTGGAGATGAAAAATATCTGAAACACGCTGTTGCCAGCGTCGCTACACTCAGGAGATATGACACAAGCCGGCCCGTGGCCCTGTACTGCACAAACGCTCACAAGGAGATTCTGGAAAAGAACTTTATTGCCGGGCATTTCACACAAATAAACATCCTTCCTGTAGAGAATGCATCATTAACCGGTTTTAAACACAATGTGCATAAATTTATGCCTTTTGAGAAGAATCTTTATATAGACAGTGATATCGTCTGGTGCAAAAACCCTGAATCTCTCTGGAGTGCATTTACTCCCTATCGGTTTACAGTAACGGGGAATCAAACTTCGGATCTCTTTTTTGGCGGTCCGAAAGGTGTGGGAATTTTGAAAGATCTTCTATTGTACCGCAGGAAAAAAACTTTGAAAAGATTTGGACTTACCTATTTGAGCAGGGTTCAAACAGGTATGATCTACTCCTCTGATGTAGCATTGACTAAAGCTGTTTGTAAACTTGCCGGTGAAATGCTGGAGCATCGTCACAAAACACACTTCAGGAGCAGGACTGAGGAGGAGGGAAGAAGTGAGGAATCGTGTGAGTGGAGTATTGCCATGGCCATGGCTACACTGGAAGTTCAGGTTTACCCGTGGTTATTTGGCTATAACAGTCCACAGCTCGATTTTATTGAGAATTACACAGAGTTTGACGAGGAGTTTAACAATGTGAAATGCCTGCTATATAGTGATCGTTTTGTATACGATTTAAAAGCTGTACAGATTAATTGGCTTCGAAAGAGTTTAATTGCACTTCTATCTCTTCTGCCGGGTAAAGGGGATTATCTATACGCCACGCCCTACTGCCTCCATTTCGGATGGTACAATCAAAAAGAGCCGTTTAATCAATTCTCTGAAAGTGTATGGAGTAAGTTGACGTCTTGATCGGGACTTTGAGATTTTTATTCATATCATAACGGCAATATGAAAAAGGTTCTGATGATAGCTCCTTATTTTGTTCCGCGCCGCAGGGTGGGGGCACTGCGGCCGTTCAAATTCGCCATCCATATGAAGGAGATGGGATGGGAGCCTGTAATACTTACCATTGCAGAGAAAACCGGGAAGCTAACTGAAAAAGAGAGAGTCCTTCTCGATGGAATAAAAATTATCGAAATAGATACACCGTTTGATCAGACTACACGGACAAAAACTCCGGAAGGGAAAAAGAAGAAGCCTCAAATTGTGAGCCATGCCTCATCCTGGATTGATAAAAATATACCCGTTGACTCATGGATCTTTCTTTTTTGGTTGCGTTATCTCGGGATTTTGTCAAAAGTAAAAGAACTAAACCCGGATATAATCTGGAGTACCGGAGACCCCTGGTCGGGATTATGGCTGGGTGAAAAGCTTGCCAGGGATCTTTCAAAGCAATGGGTCGCAGATTTTCGTGATCCGTGGACTATCAGTGACGTTAACCTCAGGGATAGGTCGGCTTTTTCTGAAGAGCTGGATCGCAGAGCAGAAAAACGTATCGTCGAAAGTGCTGATAAACTGATCTTCACGTCAAAGGCAACGGAACGGGCCTACCATAACCATTACGGTTTAAAAAAGAGCAAAACAGCCGTGATATATAACTCGTATGATCCGGCCCTTTTTGAAGATCCGGGGGATGAAAAATGGAGTTATGAGCCGGATCCGGAATTGCTGCACATTCTCTTTTTTGGAAGGTTCAGGCGGTTAAGTCCGGCAGAGCCAATTATAAATGTGATCAGATATCTATCCAAAACAGACCCGGGAGTTGCCGAAAAAATACGGATTCACAGTTTTGGAGAGTTGGAGCCTGATGAAGCCAAAAAAATTGATTTATTTGATTTGGCAGAAGTTTTTGTTCAGCACAAGCCTGTGGTTCCTCAAAAAACCCTCTCTGTTTTGAATAAGGCAGATCTTCTTTTGGTTAGCACAGACAGAAATAGAAAAAACATTATTCCGGCCAAGCTGTGGGATTACCTGGCAACAGAAAAACCAATTCTCTCAATTGCACCAAATGCTGAGATAACCGGAATTCTTGAGGTCGCTAAAGCCGGTTTCGGATTTCACCCGGATCAGATAGCAGAGGTATCAGATTTTCTGAAAAAATGCCTTAAAGCAAAACAACAGGAGACGAAGCTCAGCCGGCTTGGGAAGGATGGTTATCCAACAAGAGAATTATTTGAATCCAGGAATACAACACAGCAGCTGGTAACTATTTTGGATGAAATTATAGGTCATGAGTAAAAAGCCCGCCAGTTTATCAGAAAAAGCAGGGGTTGTTGTATTCGCGAGAATTATTACCACAGTTATTGATCTGGCCATTGTAATTGCCACCATTCAAATTCTGTCAAAAACCGATTTTGCAATTATTGGGTATCTGCTGATGATTCACGAGGTGGCCCGTAACCTGGCTACTCTTGGTTTTCCCGAAAGCGTATTCTATTTCTTTGAACGCGTTGGAGGCAGTGCCAAACGGGCTTTTGCAATTCAAACCACAATCATTCTTGCCGGTACGGCACTGATAGCCGGCCTTTTTATCCTGGCCGTGAGCTATTTTGCACCATCACTGTTACTGGAGTGGGATCCGGAAAGCATAAGTCAGATACAGTACCTGCTGCCATTTATGGCGTTGGTTGCAATCCTTGAAATTCCAACCTGGCCGGTAACAAATGTATTGCTGGCACTCGATCGGCAAAAAGAGTCGGCGTGGTACGAGATGATCACAAGCTTACTCACGTTTGGCTTGCTTGTGGGGCCTCTGGCTTTGGGCTACGGCCTTGAGGTTGCTGTCTACGGGCTTACTGCATACGCGGTTATACGATTTATCGGGTCGTGGGTTTGGATGCAGCTGGTGCTTCCTGAGGGGAAACTGAGCGATAGAGAGATATCTGTACGCCAACAGGTAAACTTCTCATTGCCCCTTGGATTCTCATCACTGGTCAATAAAATCAATCGCTACGCAGATAAGTTTATCGTCTCAATACTTCTGCCTGCAACAGCATATGCCGAATACACGATAGGTGCACAGGAGGTGCCTGTGATTCGCGTAATCCCATTTGCGGTGGGATCTGTGCTTATCAGCAGATATGTAGCCTTTCAGCTGGATGAGAAAAAGGATGAGTTGCTGGAGCTTTGGTATAAGGGAGTTGAGAAAGTGAGCCTGCTTGTGATTCCGCTCACCATTCTCTCCATTGTAATTGCCTCCGACCTGATTGCTTTGATCGCAGAATCGGAAGGAACCGACTACAGAAATGCCGTATTGCCGTTTCAGATATACAATTTGATAGTATTGATGAGAGTAACCCATTATGGAAGCATACTTCAGGCATTTGGCGACACAAAAGGGGTATTCTATCTCAGTCTTAATCTTGTAGTGGCAAATATTGTTTTGAGTATCCCATTCACCATGCTGTATGGTATTAATGGCACAGCAGTGGCTACTTTAATTGCAAATACATACAACTGGGTTATTACGCTGCGAAGAATAGGGGGGCATATGGATCTGCCGGCTTACAAAGTACTTCCATTTCCGTTCTATCTGAAAGTGCTGGGCACATCCCTATTGGTGGCCGGTCCGGTTTGGTATACAAGGGTAATTTTTATAGGAGCGGATAACATCATCATTGGCCTTGTTTTCACCATAACAATTTTTCTGGCCCTTTTTAGTCTGACAGCCACGCTCTTTAAGGTTCTCACTGCAGATGACTGGCGAAAGTTCAAAGACTGGATAATGATGAAGTTTTTGAAGAGTAAAGAGTAGAGC
>REDT01000143.1 GCA_007693295.1 Balneolaceae bacterium | reverse complement strand
TTTCCCGCTACCCCTCGATGATATCTGAGCGTTGATCAAAATCCCGCCTCGGGGCTCTTTGGCTTCGCCACCATACCCCGGGTTGCAACCCGGGGCTAATCATTTTCAACACCTTCGGTGTTGGTTTTCCGGATAGTTTTTGGTTGCGAGCAAACACAAAAAAACAGCCCGGATCCAAGCGCTGAAGGCGCGTAGTCAAACAGCCCTGGGCACCGCCCGGGGTTCGGTGGCCACCACCCAATACCTCCGCATCGATTTATGCAAAATCACGAAATTACATCGGAGGTTAGTTCACGGGGTTCCGGGCCAAAGAATCGCGGGATCAATTCCGTACCCGATATGAAACCCATCCTATACCGGGGTATCTGCAGGCGCCAAATGGTCTTTCCCGCTACCCCTCGATGATATCTGAGCGTTGATCAAAATCCCGCCTCGGGGCATCTGTAGACGTTGAATGTTACACGTTGAACGTTAAACGTTTGTCCATTTTCAGACTCATAAACCGGCAACTTCTGCAAACGTTCAACCTGTAACAAAACCGTGTTCCCTGTACCGTGCTCCGTGTCCCGTGCGCCTTGTACCCTGCCCCATTCATCCCAATACCCCCCTCTTATCAGCCAACCAGCTGATGACTGAAAAGAGCACAAAAAGAAGTATGGCTATGACCGTGCCAAGGGTAAAGACCTCAACTGAATTAAATTGATGGCCTCCAATCGAAAGCTTACCGGATGGCAGTAAAGTGTCTCTAAAAGCCCGGAAAGCCGTGCTTGCCGGTATCAGAATAACAGCCTTACTCCCAAGCTGACTCGATCTGTACACCACCTCCGGGATATGTTCAGCCTGGAATGCAGATATACCGAATGAAAGGGTAAATCCAATGGCAAACGTAATCAGGTGAATACCGGACCACATCTGCAGCAGATCGCTGCCCGCCACAAACCACATCAGTGAAAACCAGAAGATGGCGCCGTTCACCATGCCAAATAGAACAGCGGTGATAAGATAGAGAGTTATGTATTTGGGGGCGGTCAAGGTGTAGAGAAATTTCGGTTCAACTCTAAGGTGCAGGGTGCAGGGTGCAAGGTACAGGGTTTGTTCAATAAAAAGACCTAATACTTCCAAAATTTCGGGATCAGCGATGGGAGCAATGGGAGCAATGGGAGTAATGTATGCGGCCTTTTTCCGCAAAAGTGAAGGCTGATAGCCTGAAACAACTCAGCCTTGCACTACCATAGAACGAGTATTGAGATTATTAGTAGATTTGAAACTTCAATCAGTTACAAAGAATACCAACTGATAATGAGGAGAATGTTCAATACGTTATTCATATAACTCATTGTCTATATGAATAACGTATTGAACATATTTTTAATACCCCCGCGGATGACAGGTTGTGCGGTGAAACTCCTCTGTAAGAAAACTTAAATCAACTCATCCAGTCGCTTGCTCACATATTCATAGTGCGTTCGCGTGTAGCGGTCTGATGCCCCGTTCACGGCTCGATCTACATCCTGCTTTAGCTCGCGGAGCTGCTCGAGGACCAGCGGACGAATGTCGGACTGCTGAACATGGAACGTGGTTCGCAGGTTCTCCATGCCGATGTCGGGACGGTAATCACCCGGTGGATTGCCCGCTTCGGCGGAAGCTTCTTTTAACAGGTACTCCATCCGGTCGAGGTACGCACGCTGCAGGTTGCGGCGGTAGGTGTCCACACGGTCGCTTCCGTTCACCTCTTTCCAGATACTGTTTCGAAGGTCATCCATCATCTCGGCCGGACCGTAGGCGTCATCGCCAAGCATGGCGTGCTGCTCTACAAGCCGCTCGAGGCGGTGCGGCGACAGCAGGGCATTCAGCCCGGTAACCTGGTACCATCTCACCCGCTCAACCGTACCTACGTGCTCAAACGTTCTGAGAAGGCTTTTGTCCAGCAGCCATTCAGGGGTTTCAAACAGATGTTCGCCCAAAAACGCCATGGAGCGCTGCTGGTCCTCTTTTGTCAAGGCGGTATAAACCGGGCCGGGCTGGCCAAATGCTTTATGCTCCTCACGTGAACCGCCAATTGCGGTGATCACACGCTCGGTCAGGCGTCCCCAGTGCACGTACATCTGCATGTAGCGCATTTTAATCTCCTCGTAGTTCTCGCCTTCTACTCCCATCCAGTCCATCAGGTTTGGGATCACACGATGCAGATTTTTCATACCCAGTTCACTGGCACGAACCCAGTCGCTTCCGATCGACTCCGTGGTTTGAGTGGGGTCGAAATCGCCGCGCCCATAACCAAACTGCATGGCCGGATTATCTGCCCTTTCCAGGATCCACTCGTTCAGAAGCCCCCGCTCTTCTTCGGGTGTATCAAACTGAGGCAGGTATGAATAGGCCCATTTTACAGACCAGATATCATATTCACCCACATTTCTGTGAACCTTTACATCACCATCTTCAGGCTGAGCCACGTAGTTGAAACGGGTTCGACCTACAACCGATGAGGAGTTGCCAAATTCATTTGTGAAATCCGGATCTCGCAGATCTTCTATGGAATAGGCGGTGTTGCCGCGCTGGTTGTGGGGATATCCTAATGCGTGAGCCAGCTCATGAGAAACCACATATTGCAGGTACTGCCCCATCTCTTCCGTTGAAAGATGTGGTTTTTGAACTTCAGGGTTTCGCGGGCCTGTCTGGCTCATCGACCACCAGTGCAGGCGCTTCATCACGTTGTGATACATGTTCATGTGTGCACGAATCGTCTCGCCTGAACGGGGATCAATCACATCTGGTCCGGCATTGGCAGAATGAACCGGATTTGCTCCATAGCGAATCACAGAATATCGGGCATCCAAAAGGCTGAAATCGGGATCATCCTCCGGGGCCATCTCTGCCCGGATGGCGTTTTTAAATCCTGCTTCTTCAAATGCCACATTCCATTCGTTAATTCCAGCAATAAAATAGGGTCTCCACTCTTCGGGAGTGGCCGGATCAACATAAAATACAATAGGTTTTATGGGCTCTACCAGCTCACCCCTCATATAGGCTTCTTTATCAGATGGCTCCAGGCGGAAACGGGTTACATATCGTTTGGTTTTGCTGTACTGCGCCTCATCGCCATAGTCGGTCTGTGAAACGCTGATCATCGCCACGCGCTCATCAAACAGACGCGGACGCATCGGCTCTTCAGGCAGCAGAATCATACTGTGGTTCACTTCAATGGATATGGAGCCCGTGCGCTGCTGGGAAGGCGGGTTGTCGGCATTATAGGTTAAAACCGTACGCACTTCGATGTTTTCGGGAAAACTCTTCACAAACTCCATGAACGAACGGTTGCGGTCAAGTCCGCGAACCGTGTACTGCTGGCGGTGACGATTCTGCAGGCCAAAGATCCGGGAATCTTTCAGGTAGAGATCACTCACATCGATAACAACGGAGCCCGATCGGGTCTCAATTATATCAAATGCCTCAATAATTGCCGGAAAGTTGGAGTTCTGAACCGCCTGATATATAGGAAGGTTTTCATCAGCGGTGTTGCTGTAGGATACTCCACGCAGAAGGATCTTATCCCCGCGACGGTCCCACTGCACTACCTGCTGGCCCGCCAGGCGGTCGCCGCCCCATCCAAGGCCTTCAGCCGTTTTGGCGATCCGGCTCATGATGGCCATATCGCGGCCGAGCATCTCATCGGGAATTTCGTAGTAGATTTTATCGCCTGATTGGTAGACCGTAAACAGCCCCTCATCGCTTTGCGCGTTGGCGGGTATTGCCTGAGAAGATGACGTCCTGGTTTCAGCCGTTGTGGTTTGACCTGTTGTTTGACAGGCAACACCCATCAACAGGATCGACAGAGAAAAAAAGAGCAACGTTTTAAACGTAGATAGTGCAGACATAGAGATCGAATGGTTTGGGTTAAGAATCGAGTTCCTAAATAGTGAGATCTGAGTTGAGACGCAAAGGTATTGCAAACTTTTACCAGCCTTTAGTTGAAGCCGGAGCACGGGACACGGGACACGGTGCCAGGGGCAGGGCGCGAAGCGCATAGGGCAGAGCGCATAGAGTGCCCATGAATCTCATTCGGAGTGATCCCTATCCCTTTCACTCTCAGAAACCCCCTCTTCTAACATGAAGATGTGATACCCCCTTATCAATCATAAGTGACTTATTATCAATACACTAAGGTTGATTTGCAAGCAGGCAACCCCATCAAGCTATTTCACGTTAAACTTTTAACAAAGCTACATGACCAAAAATAAACTACTGCCGCTATGAAAAAATTGATCAAATTTCTATCTGCCTGCACAATTATCTTTCTCTTGTTAACCTCTTGCGGCGAAAGGGGGCCCGTCGGACCTGAAGGCCCTCGAGGTCCTCAAGGCCCACCCGGACCCGAGGTGATTCCAACCTCTTTTGAGTTCGAAGCTGACCTTCTTCAATCCAATGGCTTCGAGTTTTTCAGGGACATCCCTTCAGGGATTGAAGTGTTTGAATCGGATGTGATGCTCGCATATGTGCTCGAGGATATTGATGATGGCCTCGAAGTGTGGCGAAAACTGCCCGTTACCGAATTCAATAACAGAGGCACACTGCTACTCGATTTCGATTTCACTTTCGTAGACATTCGCATCTTTCTGGATGCCAACTATAATTTAGGCTCTGCTGATCAGTTCGAAGGTCTGCTGATCCGTGCAGTTCATGTACCGGCAGCTTTCCTGAATAACAGTATGGCTATGGTTCAAAGTGTAAAACAAGCCGAAACCATCGGAGAACTGGAATCCATTCTTGGAACTGACGTTAAGAGGCTGGACACAGAGTAATTTTTTTATTGACCCCATGCAAAAAAGGCGCCTCGTAATTTGCGATGGTGCCTTTTTTAATTTTCTGATGAAACTATCCGGCCATATGGCAACTACCGCCGGGACCTCCCATCAGATTTTTTTTAACAGCTAAAATTCTATTCGCCCCGCCAATCTGTACCCTACCTGAACCGGATGTTGTAAAATCCGATCGTATACTCCATAACGTCATCGTTCTCCTCGATAAGCAGATGGTCGTTCCAAAACCCCAGCAGAGGACCCGGAAGGGAAAACTGCCAAGCCCGGTCAAAATCAGGCAGGGAGTAGGCGATACCAAAATGGTCATAATTCTGCGAATCGAAGTAGGCACTCTCCATGATCGCTTCATTAGCATGATGCCATACCACAACCAGAAAGTCATTAACAATTCCGACATCAGACACTCGAGTCAGGTCCATAGCCAGTTTTCTGCTAAATTGTTGCGAAAAATGGTATGGATTATTATGATCAAACGGCATTGTACGGGTTCTGAAAGTTGATGGTCTTATATCCGATACAACATCCGACTGATCCGACTCCAAACTGTAGCGCATAACGGTGTGGTCAGTATTAAATACGTAATATATCAGTCCGTTTTCATCGTCGAGAGCGAGGTAGGGGTATTTCAAAAAGCTGTCGAGCTTATCAAGAGTTGGTGAAAACTCTCCAACCTGTTCTGCCTCCCCCGTTTCAAGATTCATGATCGCAACCGGACGCGCCCGGTCAAAACGAAGGGCGTTTAAATGTACCGGCTCTTTGGCTGACGTGATCAACATACCGTCTCGGTAAAAGCCCCTGGTATGCCGAAGCCAGATTCCCTGCTCTAAATAGCCGGGTTTTTTCTCTGCAATGTGCTCTCCTTTGAAATGGGAGATCTGATCCAGTGCCGTATCGTAGACAAAGAGTTCATCGTTGCTCTTTACTGCAATTTGTGACGGAAGAGTCAGCTCCTGGGGGCCCCTGCCCGAAGCGCCCAGGAATGTAAACTCTCCATTTGACAGGTTCAGCCTGTAAGGCAATTTTCGTCGCAGATCCATGCCAAACACAAGGCTGTCTGCCGCAGGCCCATACATTCCCTTCACGATCGATTCCGGCTGATCGATGGAGTTATTGATTACCACCTCACCTGTTCGAACCAGTCCTGCCGTTTCTGTTTTTGAGTCCTGATCAGAAGTACAAGAAATAAGCGTAAAGCAGATCAGGCACACAGGCAACAATAAAAAGACGGCTCGAATCATCTTTGTTTAATTATGAGATTACTTATTCAAGTAGCTCAATACCGGGCTTCATAAACATCCAGCGTATAGCCTTCATCATCACTCAGCATGGTGTATATCCGTTCGCCATTCACGTGAAGAATTCTCCTGTCTCCTTCCAGATCAAAACTGCCAGTGGGCTCACCGGTTGAATCCAAAACCAGGTATTCAGGTGAATCGTAGGTCCAAAGCCAAATATTCTGCTGACGATCCACCCACATGCTTATAGCAACCGGTTTGGTATCGGGCATATGTTCGGCGGCCAGGGCTCGAAACCGGTCATGCCGATCTACTCTTTCGCGACGCTCTTCTGTTGAAATCGGCTGATTGGGAACCGCTGCCCGGATGGAGTCAACCGGCTCCAGTTTTGCGTCATAGACGGCAACCTCAAAGTCTTCATTCCAGGCCAAATAGAGCTTACCGTCGTGACCATTTGCAAGGAGCGTGGTTCTCCCAAACGGGATCCCATTCATCGTGCCATCATCTTTTACCAGGTAACCCATCTCTCTGAAATCAACCACATCATCATTTATTAAACCCTCTTCCAGTGAACCGGCACCCAGTTCATGAACAAACCAGTGAGCGCCGAGCTCGGGCATTTCATGACGGCTCTGCCTAAGGGTATAGTTTCCATCTTTATCTGCGGTTTGAACTCCATACCGGGTTCCTTCTATCGTCACAAAATGTTCAGGCTTCCAGGCTCCATTATCCTCCCTGAAGAACACACTTCGCCCGTTTGCCATATCAAAGATGATCAGCTGATCGTTTTCATCCACAAACATATTCAGTATAGCCCTGAACTCATCCGGCCCGGCTCCTTCCCGGCCAATTGTGGTTTCAAAATTCCCGGATGCATCATACACTAAAACATGATTTGCCGCCTGATCTGAAACAAATATTCTTCCCTGTGAGTCGCTTTGCAGAAAACGAACCCTCTCGAAAAACATGCCTTCAGGTTCATTAAGCGTAAAAAGATGGGTTAACTCAACTTCCGGAAGGTAAGATGTTCGTATCTCATCTGAACCCTGTTCTCCCGGAGTGCAGGAGATCATTATCACGGCGATTGAGGTCAAAAAAACTGATTTTAGGAATAGATGCATAACTGATTTTTCAGGCTTTGATTTAATGTTTTTTTATCTGAAATAGAAATAGATAGTTCACCGCGGAGGCGCTGGGGACGCGGAGGTTTATTAGTAAAATTTTCTCCTTATGAAGAGCCTGCCCCGACCATTCGGGGAGGGGCTTGGGGTGGTTGGACCGGAATTTCTTCCTTCAAAAAAATATGAAAAATGAACCTGACCTATTTGAACCACCCCTTGATCCCCTCCTTGGAAAGGAGGGGAAAGTCTTATCTGACAATTAAAATTTTCAACAAAACTCAAATTCCGGCATTCAATAATTTCCCATACATCCTCTCCGGTCACTGCGGCTCTGCGGTGAGTCATAATTCCGTTTCGAGGCGAACGCCGTCAGGACCTTCGAACGCTGACAGGTTCGCGTCTTTCTCCCATACTCCCATCAGCAGCAGAATCAACGTCAGGCTGGTGCCCAGGCCCCAGATTACAACGACGGCCAGATCGGTCCAGAAATCGTTGGTTCCAAAGATGATTAGCGGCAGCAGCCCGCCCATAGTGGTGAGGGAAGTTATCATTACCGTCCGCATTTTGTTTCGGTACACCTGCACCCAGCTTCGTAAGCCGTGAATGCCCAGGCTGCGGCACCGCTGTTTTTCATGAATTAAGAGAATAGAGTTGTTTACCACCACGCCCACTGCAAGGAGGGTTCCCGCAATGGCTCCCTGGTCAAAATTGATATCGTGATAGAGTGCCCCCATCATTACTCCAATCAGGCTGAGGGGAATGGCCAGAAGCACAACAATGGGATCTCTCCAGCTTTCTAGCAAAGCGGAGACAATCATCCATACACAAAGCACGGTTAAAAAAAACAGAAGCAGGTAATTTTTTAGCTGTTCACTTTCACCCCACGAAAAGAACCCACCTCCAAACTGTATAGACGCCCCCACCGGAACCGGAACCTGATCGAGTACTGATTCAATATAATTACTTGCAAGACGGAAGGGGCCCAAAAAATCGACCGTAAGGGTTCGGCTGTATGATTGATTGTCTCTGATAATTTGGTTCATGGTTCTCTCTCGGGTTAAAGAAGCCACCTCACTGATTTTAAACATCTTGGTCCCTGACAGTCGGGAACGATCTAAAAAGTCTTCCTCATACTGCGTTTGAGTCTGATTGGACCCCATCAGGTATAGCCTCTCGCCGGCCAGCTCGATCACTCCAAATGAATTTGTAGGATTCACATCCAGCTGAATTGCATCAAGCACGTTTCTTCTGTTCAGGTCTTTTAAAGAGAGTCTCTCTTCATCCAGGTTCAGTACATACTGAAACATATCATTCCGGCCCCAGCCTACCGAGTGAATATCCACATCCCTTACCCGCTGGTTTCTTTTTAGCCGTGTAGCAATATCCTCAGCCAGAAACAGCAGTTCATCATACGAGAAACCTCTCAGGGTTATCCTTTGGCCGGACACACCGCCGCCAAATCCCGTACTGTGTCCATCACCTAACCCACTTACAGAGATGCCGGAGTTACCGGTTCCGGCCGCCAGGTATATAGCCTCACTATAAAAAATGTAGGGCTCATTGCGAAACAGGTATTCATCTTTGATATAGAATTGAAGCCGGGCACCGCTGTATTCAGAAATATCAGCTTCGAAATAATCAAATGCGTCCATATAGGGCAGCGCAATGGTTTCAAAATTTCGGACCATTCTGTCGATCTCTTCAATAGGTGTTCCCTGTGGAGTTCGTATGTTGATGAAAATACGCTCCTGCTGAGGCCCTCCCCATGGTGTGCCGAAATAGGTTTCGTTAAAAAATTTACGCGTTAAACCACCAACCCATGGATCAATATCACTGCGATTGTCAAAATAGGTACGTGTAAATTCCGGCCAGTTTGTGTCGTCCCAATCCGGTTCATCAATGGCGAACAGCGGAATGCCAAACAGGGCTATAAATGCGATATAGAACACCCACCTGGCTTTATGGCGCCAGTAGAAAAACCTAACCATTACCCTGTTCACCAGCCGGTTGATTCTTTTTTTGAGAGGCTTCTCCTCTTTTTTTATGGTTGCCGGCACCAGCCAAATGAGGGCGTATGGTATCCAGCTAAGGGCTATTAAAACTGAGCACACCAGCGTAAGGGTAAGAGAAATGGCAAGGGGCACCAGAAACAGCTGAAGTTCTTCCATTGCAAAGAACAGAGGAATGAAAATACCAACGGTGGTGAGTGTGCTGCCAAAAACAGGAACCAGGGTGTATGGAAGCTCGTTTTTTACGTGATCAATGCGCTTCTCTTTATCAACCGGCAACCGGGGATTGAGTTGTTCAAACACCACAACGGCGTTATCGATAATCATCCCCAGCGCAACCGTAAGGCCTGCCAGAGTGAGTACATTCAACGTGTAGTTCATGAAAAAGAGAATACTCAGGCTCATCAGCAGTGAGAAAAGGATACTTCCCAAAATCACAAACGGAGCGCGAAACCTTCGAATAAACAGCAGAAGAATTACAAAAACAAATAAGAGGCTGAATGCAGACTGGTATTGAAGATCGCCAAACTGCTCACGCAGATCATCGGTGGAGTCTCGTTCAAGCTGGATGGTGACATCATTGGGCAAACCTGCTTCAATTCTGTCCATCTCATTTCGAACCGTCTCTGCCAGGCCCATTGCGTCCGATCCGCTCTCTCTCACAAACAGCATGGTTAGCGCGGGCTTCCCGTTTAGGCGCTTCAGGCTTTTTACGGGATAATCTTCTATCTCAACATTGGCAATATCGCCCACCTTAATCTGTCGCATACTGTTGGGAATTGCAATTTTCATCTGCCTTATGTCATCAAGTGACTCGAATTGCGGCGGAATTAGCATGCTCAATCTCATGCTGCTCTGCTCTACAAATCCGCTCGACCTCCAATTAAGCCTCTCCCGTATTTCGCCCATTAACTGCCTTGAATCAAAATCGTATCTCTCTAAAAGGGAGGTGTTAAAACGGATTGTCAATGCGGGGTCTTCTGCTCCCTGGATGTCAATATCTGCCAGGCCTTCGAGGCCCAATAGCTGCAATCGAATTTGTTGTGTGGCAAGCTGAAACAGTTCCCGTGATGACCGTTCTCCGCTGATGGAATAAGCCATAAATGTCTCCTGGGCCTGCAGCTCCTGAGGTATTGACCGGCTGATGCTTGGCCGACGAACCTGCGGCGGAAACTCATCGCTCAGCCCGTAGAGATACTCCTGCAGCTCAAGAACCCTGTACTCTACCGGCGTATCCTTTTCGAATGTGATTGTGACCCGGGATCGGCCTTCCTGCGACACCGATCGGATTCGTTCCACATTCCGCAGCCTGGTAGCCACCGACTCCACCCTGCGGGTAATCTCCTGTTCCATCACTTCCGGCGAGGTACTTCCCCAGCCGTAGCTCACCGTAACCGACGGCAACCGCAGGTCTGGGGTCATCTCCATGGGGATATTGAGCCACGCCACAACCCCAACTACAGCGATAAGCATGTAACTAAGAGAGATGAAATATTTACGTCGGAAGATTTCTTTCATGGCAGATAGCATTGCGAATACTTCATTAGCAAATACGTCCAGCTTTTGCAGTTCAATTTTTTACTCCACAACATCTTCCCTCACAATCTGTCCCAACATGCGGGGCCTTACCTGCTGAAGGTGGCTAAGGGCAAAATGTCGCCCAACGGCAATGGTATCGCCGGGCGCAATCTCATTATGATTGATGATTGCCCATTCAGAAGTTGCAAATTCCGGATCTACATAGACCCATTCCACAATATTATTATTAAGCTTAAAGAGCAGGGTTCTTCCGCCTTCTCTTTCCAGAATAGATTCGCGGGGCACCCTTGCAATACCGCTGTGTGTTTCAGCTCTGATACGGCCTTCCACCGTCATACCCACCCGGAGTAAGCGATCACTGTTGTCAACCTCTACAACTACCTGCCCTGTTTTACTTTGAAAATCTACAACCGGAGCAAGCGATCTGATTTCGCCAACTTTTTGCTGGCCCGATGGAGTTGTGAGTTCTACTGCCATCCCGCGGCTGAGGCGGTTCAATTCAGATTCGAGCACATCAAATCGAATTAATAACCGGCTGTCGTCGATCAATCTCCCCAATTCGCTCCCGGCCGAAATATAGGCTCCTGATGTAACTGCTACAGGAACTGAAAGTTCACCTGAAAAAGGCGCTTTAATTGCTGTATAGGAGAGGTCAAGTTTTGCTCTTTCCATCGACATTTCGGCGGCCGCAAGCCCTGTGCTGATGCGCACCATACGGTCTCCATTTCCGTCATTGCCACCTCTGTTTTGACGTTGGCGGGTTTCAATATTATAGGCAACCAGTGCGGTTTCATACTCATTTTCGGCTTGCTGAAGCTGATACTGCCACTCCTGATCATCAAATGCCAAAATGGTTTCGCCCTGCTGAACAAGTTCGCCATCTTTAAGATTATTTTCGGCGATAAAGCCGCTGATTCGGGGGCGAACCGTAATATCCCTGATTGGCTCGGCCACACCCTGGCTTTCAATATAGATATGAAGCGGACGATCATCAGCAATCACGAAAGTTACATCAGGACGAATATCCACATCATCGGGCCGCTCCGGGCGTTCACGATCGTCTGAACCGTTGCAAGCGGAGAGGGTAAGACTTAGCATAAAAACAGATAGTAAGGTGGCAGTATTCTTAAAATTCATAGTACAAGTTTGTTTGGGTGACTGCCCTCCCCTCCTTTCCAAGGAGGGGCCGGGGGTGGTTCATTCAAATTTTTCATTCAACTCAATCTAAAATTCTTCTGCACGATCTTTGAATATTTCTTCCAAATACAGAATGATACTCTCATAATCCTCTTCAAAATCCAGATTCTCAATTCTTATTACTTTGATTGTGCAAGATTTTTCAGTTTTCACTTTTCACTTCTACCTTCTCGCCACTCTTCTCCACCCACCCAAAAATAACCGGGATCAGATAAAGGGTTAATATCGTACTGGTTACCATTCCCCCCATCAGCGCCAGGGCCAGCGACTGGCGGAACGCATAACCTTCTCCGAATGGTATTAACATGGGAGCGAGTCCTAAAATTGTGGTAATACTGGTCATAACTACCGGACGAAACCGATGCTTACCTGCAAGTTCAATGGCTTTGTTCAGGTTTCCGGTATCGGCCAGGTATCGGCGCATAAAGTCAACCTTCAGAATGGAGTCGTTCACCGCGATACCCGTTAAAATCAAAATCCCCATAAACGACATGGCATTGAGTCCTGTACCGCTCACCCACATGATAAGCAGCGACCCTACCCATGCAAACGGGACGGCCAGAATAATGATCAGCGGATATTTTAAATTTTCGAACTGGATGGCAAGGATGATGTAGATAATCAAAATGCTGAGCAGCAGCAGCTTGGCCATATCGGTCATCAGGGTTTGTACCATCAGGGCATTTCCGGCAACCTGTACTTCCGTTCCGGTACTTCTTACAAAATCCCGAATGGTATCCATGGTTTTTGCGCGATTCCACCACCAGTCGGCCAGGTCCCAATCGGCAACATAGCTGAGAACCGGGGTTTGGTCTACACGTTCGAGCTGTTCAGGCTCGGATGCCCTTTCAATGTTTGCGATATAGCTGAGCGGAATTTCGCGGCTTCCCAAGCGAAGCGTGATTTCAGACGGGTCATAGATCTGCAGCCTGCTTCCCAATAAACGTATACCAATTCGTTCATCCTCGCGAGTCCAGTCGCTCACAAAACTGCCGCGGGTTATGGATTCAAGATATCGAATCACCTCCTGTTCGCTAACGCCCAATTGAAGCATTCTGTCATTCCTAAACCTCAGGTTCCATGTATCCACCTCCTGGTCGAACTGTTTACGAAGAGATACGGGCAGACCTGCGCCGGCAAGCGCCTCCTCCAGTTTTATCGCAGAAGCTTCACTCTCTACGCGGTTCATGCCGATAACCCGAAACAGTACCGGTGGCTGATCGGCTCCAATCAATGCGCTCCAGCTTTGAGTTGCAGCAACCGGCTCAACCGTCCAGCCGGGAAAATCGCCATCAAATACCGCCATGATTTCTGCGGTCTGTTCTGCCTGAAGGTACCCCTGTACAGGAACAGATATCGTAAATTTATTAAGGCCTTCGCGTGCCAGGTTTGCCAGGTTGGTTTGATCGGTATATCCGCCCTCCATCTGAATGCGTCCGCCTCCCAATCCGGCCCTCTGTAACCTTATCCGTAAGGCGTCAGACGCTTCAATGGTAGAAAGGAGTGACGTGTTGCCGGGCAGCTGAACCCGGTAAGTAACCAGTGAGGGCTCATCTTCGGGCAACATGGTTTTTGGAACCACCATAAATGCATAAAAAGCCGTAGCCACCAAAAAAGTTGCGAAGGTGAACATCCAAACAGGGCGTTTCAACACCTTTTGAAGGGAGCCTTCGTACCACTCCAGCATATCATTGAAAAACTTACGGGTATTGAGCTGCCCGTCTCCTTTAGCATCATCCGAACTCTTTTTCCGGCGTTCCAGAATTTGCACCACCAATACCGGCAATATCACCAGGGCAACAAACAGGGAAGCCAAAAGGCTGATGGAAAGCGTATAAGCCTGATCCTGGAAAAAAGCCCCTTCAAATCCGCCTAAAAAAATCAGGGGAAGAAACACAGATATTGTGGTAAATGTGGAAGCGGTAACGGCAAGTGCAATCTCTTTGGTACCCTTAGAAGCTGCACGTTTAACCGTTTTGGAGACTGGCATATGGCGGTTTATGTTTTCCAATACCACAATGGCATTATCGAGCAAAAGGCCGATACCGAGCGTGAGGCCGCTCAATGAGACAATATTGAGCTGAATTCCCGAGGTAAACATTACAAAAAAAGTAATGAAGATGGAGACCGGAATAGCAACCCCAATAGTGAACGGAGTTCGTATATCATTCAAAAAAGTAAACAGCACAAAGAAAGCGAGAATACCACCTATGAAAAGGGTTTGAAGAAGATTCTGTATCGCTTTTCGAATAAATGTAGCATCTTCGCGGAGCACCTCAATATTGATATTTGGATACTGCATGCGCAGTTGCTCCACCAGAGGCATCAGCGTATCAAATACCTCCACCGTATTGCTGCCAAACTCTTTTTTGACAAGCAGGTTCAGCACCCTTTCACCTTCAAGGGTTGCAAAGGAGCCGGGGTCGGTTTCATCGAGTTCAATTTCTGCTATTTCGCCTAAATTTAAAATTCGCCCCTGCCCCAGCCTCACTAAAGGTACCTGTTCAAGATCGGCCAGTTCTCGAATCCGGCTCTCAATTTTCATGGAGTAGCGGTACCAGCCGTCGCGGATTTCCCCGCTTGAGGTAAAGACATTTGCATCGCGAACCAGATTTTGCACCTGGATTAGCGACAGGCCGTAGCGGTCAATTTCGCGAGGCAAATAGCGAATCTGAACTTCCGGTTCAACGGCACCTACAGACACCACCTGTGCAATACCCTCTGCCTGTTCAAGGCGCCGGGAGAGAACTTGTTCGGCCCATCGTTTGAGTGAAAGGCGTGTTTCAAAGTCTTCGTTAGGACGGTCTTTGGCCGTAATGGCCAGTACGGCAATCGGCTCATCGGCAGTGGTGTTAAAGATGAGCTGTGGGCGTGAGGCTTGCTCCGGCATTATATACTGTACCTGATCGAGCTTTTCGCGCACGTTGAGGAAAGCAAGATCCATATTATGGCCCCAGCGGAAGTTGAGGTAGATCACGCTCTGCCCTTGCCGGGCAAACCCGTGTACCTGCTCAATTCCCGGGATGGTACTCAGCACCGCTTCGAGACGTTCGTTGATCCGGTTCTCTATTTCGCGCGGCGAGGCACCCTGCCAGTCGGTGCGAACCACCAGGTTGGGTGAATCCACGTCGGGAAGAAGATCCACCGACAACTCATTCAGCGCCAGACTCCCGAAAATGAGAGCCGCAAGAATAAGGATAATAGCCGTTATGGGGCGGTTTAATAGCAAGGTTCAGGGTTCAAGGTGCAGGGTGCAAGGTTCAGGTGGTGCGATAGCGACATCCCGGCCCATCGGGAGCGCATGGTACAAGGTTCAGGTGGCGCGATTGTAGATGAAAGTTTGCAGTTTGACATATATGTTGAACGTTGAACGTTCTACCGTGCTCCGTGCTCCGTGCACCGTGAACCATAAAATCCAACGGCTATAATAGTTGAAGAAAATGTAAACTACAAGGGTTTATTTATAGTTGAGATGGAACGGGTTAAAACCTCTGCCATGGTATTTAGCAATCATCCGTCGGTAGCCGGACACAGTCCGCAGACAGGCCTGTCCTACGTAGCTTTAGCGTAGGATGTGGCCGCAGTTCATTTGGTCGTATTGGCGGTAGAGGGGAATTTTTTCATTTAGCGCTCATTGAACTCAATTTTATATTTAACGATACTTGATGTCTGCTCCACCGAGTCAACCTCTTTTACATAGAAATAACCTTTCTTCACCACTATTTTATCATGCCCACCCGGTTGTTGGTACCGGTTACCCGGTAAACGAAATTTTACTTTTACTTCACCCGATTCCTCAAGAACCCACCATTCAAAGTAATCCTCATTTTCAGTATTCGTAGAAACCCAAAAGTGGTTTTCATCATCAACTGAAATACTGTTAATTACCGGCCAGAAATCTGGCAAATCTACGTTTTGAGCTAAATCTTCAGCTAATTCATTGACTGAGTTAAAGGCGTCCTCACGAGTAACTTTCGGAGAATTAAAAGGATGATAAAACCCGCTAATATATACTCCATCTTTATCATATTTCTTAATCATAAAATGACGGCTTTCAACTGTAAAAAACCCTCCCTCTTGTGATGAGACAAAGAAATTTCTCGCGAAAAACGGAAAGTCTTTCATAATTCGAAACTGAACGTTCCCGGTATTTTGCTGTTGATTTGAGTGAATAAATTCTTTTGCCTTTAAATTTATCAGGTTTTCAGAAATTACATTGAATTCTGAATCGATTCTGTAGTAACGTTTAAGACGATTTCCTGCATTTTCAACTCTTGGAGTTTCTTGGAAGCCAACAAAAAAGTTTCCATCAGATTCTAAATAAAATTCTGTGGGATTTTTTAGCAATCTGTTCTCTCCTTCACCTACGCTTAAGTTGTCAACTAAAATTGTTTTGAAAAGCCCGGGTGGATCCACACTAAATAGTGTAATGCGTTTAAGCTCACTGTCATAAAACATTATTTTGCCTGACTTGAATTGGAGGTTACTAAGGCTTAAAAATTCGCCCGGCCCTTTTCCTTCTCCGGCTATTTTCATTACGTATGAACCATCAGGATTATAAACGTGCAAAGATCGAGAACCCCAACCGCTATCAGCCACATATACCCGGCCTGAATCATCAACCGTAAACTCAGACATTGAGCCGTAGAAAACGTCTTCAGTGTCGCCAAACTCCGTAAGCCTGGTTAATTGTAATGTATCGGCTTTTTCTACGGCAGGGTATACCGTTAAACGATCTGACATACTAAAATCTAATTGTTCGCTCTGTACCTCGGATGAACCACTGTCACCACAACTAACAATCGATAGGATCAGAAATAAAAAAATGCTGTTTTTCATAAAGTTTTAGATCATAGGTTTTATAAAGCCCCTCAAGCCTGTTAAAGGCAAGGGGGGTTAATTTAACTCATATCTCTACAGAGGGATCTCCTGGCCCTGAACATGTAGCATAATAACCGGTAACATTCGAGCCGTGTGCAGGATATATAGCTTGGCATTCTATATCCGCCGATTCACCACCAGCACTTCTACACCAAGATTCAGTACCGTTGGGTGTAGTACATACAAGACATAATCCCCCACCTTCTCCACCGCAAGGTGTATTAGGATCTACCCCTGCCATTATATTCTTCATCTCACTTCGGCTTAAGGTTTGTAATTCGTTCATCGTTCTTTTCTCCTTTAATTAAAACCCGTTTCACTGTTCAGCTGGGTACGGGTAGCAACTTACCCCTGTTTGATCGCTCAATCATTCGTTTGATTCTCTGAAATTCTTCTATCATTGATACTTTCTTTATTATAGTTCATTCCATTCTGAGTGTTAAAAACATCCACCAACCCCGGAATCAACACAAACAGATCCTTTACCCTGTAAGCAGCCGGCAGTTCATAACCGTTCATAAATGTGGTCGGAGTCTTGGTTATTCCGGCACCCTTTACCCACTCGTAGTGGGCTTTCAAATAGGAATCTGCTTCGGTGGGCTGTAGTCCACCGTTTAAAGGGTGGGCGGATGCAAATGTCTCTTTATCCATTACTTCGTACCACGCATCGATCAGCGTCTGCCCGTCTGGCAGCCCGTTGGTTGGTTGGTTGACTGGCTTGACTCATGTTGATACTCACTCCTATTGTTCTCTTTCTCCATAGTAAATAGCTATTTAGCGTACCTTTTTACACAAGAGTAAGAAAGAGGTATTTTGTTACAAAAAAAGTAAAAACAGGGTTTTCAGTCTACCCACGACAACATTGGAGTCTGCGTCAAATCGTTCTATGCGTTAGTTTTACCTCAGTACGAATCTAAAAATCATGGTGAGAAAATATAAGATCTTTAATAAAGCAGGGTTGGTCCATTGCAATCCTTATGCAAAAATTTTTTTTACATTTCTTTTAGCTCGTATCCAACCAGGAACACTGCACCATCAGAATCCCTGACTGAACCGTACAATCGATCTTCGTGAATGGTCACCTCCGATATCTCCTCCGGCCCGCGAAACGACTCTTGCACTTCTCCTTCCAGGTTCGTGATGATCCAGTTCGGGCTCTCGCTGTCTGAACGTGCAAGGTTTACCCACAACCGGCCCTCGTGAAGTATCACATTCCAGTAGTATGGTTCGTGGTCAGGCAACTTCTCCCGAACAATCTCCTCCATCCCGGAGTAGTAATAATTAACATTGACCAATGATTCCTGAAGCTTCTCCCGGTCGATCGGAAACCGTTCATAAGGAAGATATCCTATTACCGATTCGTTGTCGGATGAATCGATTACAATGATTTCATTTGAGGTGTTTCTTACCATGATCACATCATTCTTTCCGGGATCATACTGGTAAAACGATCTGAAAAAGCGCCTGTTTGCATGAACTGACCTGCTATTATTTTCTCCGCGATGAATAGCCAGTTCATTAGCCACCCGAATACGCTCCGCTTCGCCGGTGTGTTCAATATTCTCATCAACCTGAGCCACATAGTAATAATTAGCATTCAGTGTATCTCTTGACCCGGGAAATACTTTGAATATCCCATAAGAATCGCCTGGCTGTGCTGTTATAAGTTCTTGCGGAATTTGTTCGACCATTTCATCCGAAATCACTCTTCTGAACATACGCTCCCTGTAATGATTCCATTCACCTTCACGATTTTTGACAAGCACCTGGTGGCGCGCGTTGTTAAAATCATATACATGAAGTGAATCACCATCTGCAAGATGGCTGATAAAGGTTTCGACAAATTCGCCCGGCCCACGGCCCTGCCTGCCAACCACATTCACGTAACCTCCATCCGGTGTGAGTTCATAAAGCTGATAATCCGGGTAGTTCTGAACCACAAGGTTTCCGTCTGAAAGAATGTGAATCTTCCGAATGGCAGAGAAGAATGCCCCTTCGGCCGGACTGCTGATTCTGAATATTTCTGCTACCTCAAGACTGGCATGTTCGGGCAGATTATAGGATTCAAGTTCAAAATCATTTTCCGGCGTGCACCCAACCAAAAGAAACAGACATATGAATGGTATCAATCTATACTCGATCATTTAGAACACATAATTTTGATATAAAACAATCTCTTATAGAATCAAGCTTATGATTGGGCTTGATTCTATTTATGCACTTTAACCTTGGTATTCAGGATGTATCTCCCACTCCGGATCATGCTGCCAGCATCCGGCCTGAATCGCTCCTGTGTTGCAATTAATGTAACCTGTAATTGATCCATCACCATCTGAATAACAATTACCACTATCACTCCAACACTCAAGGGTCCTGCCATTTGGACAAATGACATTTACATGGCACGTATCATTTCCAGCCATAATACTCTTCATTTCTTCACGATGTAATACTTTCATATCAATCCTCTTTACGTTATATCCAATTTCTATAAAACATGGGAAGGGTATGGATGTTTAAACCCTAAGAGATTATAATGAATATTTTTATAGCGTTATCCCCTGTTATTTAGGGGATGAGGTTCAATTTTTTTTTATTATTATGCGGAGCTATAAATTTTTGTTCCGGCTCTTCACCCACCGCTTCACCTTTCCACGGCCACTCAGTCCAAGCTTTTATCCGATCTTCTTGATACGGTTCTCTGCAAAACCCACACTCAAAAATGAATCTCATAGTTTCCTCATCTCAATCCGGTACCGCACTACCTGCTGCAGTCCCGTCTCTTCATCCGTTTCGCGGGTGTATACATGCCCGTTTCGTAGCACTTCAATCGGCTTACTGCGTGGCCAGCCGAAGCTGGCAATCAACTCTCCGGTATCCCCATCAATCACCCACCATTCGTAGATATCAAAATCTTCCACAATAGTAGATACCCAGATGCGATTTTCATCATCTACCAGTAAGTCATTAAGCGCCGGCCATGTTTTAGGTATTTGCTCTTCAGGTGCAGATTCGATCACGCTCACACGCCATTCAACAACACCCTCTTCGTATTTGAGCTGCTGCTGTGTGATCGCACCTTCTCTTGTAAATTTTCTTTTCTGAAGTGGATAGTAAAGTGCCCTCAGATAGTCTCCGTTATCATTATAAACCTTGATCAAAAAATCTTCTGACCGAGCCATATAAATGGTGTTCACTGTAGTAGTAATCAGTGTTGAACCCAAGAATTCAAATTGTGTAAATCGGTATTGTCCATTAATGGTTGCCGACAATGCCTTGTAACCCGGCTTCTTGAATACTTTCTCCAGGTCAATCCTTCTATCACTGTCCATCAAATGATACGTACGGTAGTTATCATTTAAATTATACCCGACATTATCTGGATTTGGTACAAGTCTTGAGGTGAAATTGACTAGAAATTTGTTACTGTTGATAAAAATAAACCCACTTTGATTTAGCCCTGACAACCTCTCAACTTCTCTTTTATTTATAGCCTGTGTATGAATAGTATTTGATTCCTCATATGTGTCTAACGAAAACTCACTCAGCCTCATCATCAGAGGATCGTATATGAATAGAGAGCCATTTAAATAGTTGAGAGCTCCCATCGCACGAAATTCGCCCGGACCTGCCCCTTCTCTACCAAAGTACATTCTATACTGGCCGTTTGGTTCAAAAACATGTACTCTGTGCTGCATTGCATCCGCGATATAAACCCGGCCGGCATCATCCACATCGAATTGGCCCATTCTTGCAATTAGATGACTTTCTGTGCTTGCAAATTCCACCTCTCTATTCATAAAAATAGGTTGTAAACCGTTCTGTCCTTCAGTTACAGTAATCAGGTTTTCAAGGTCCGGCATGGTTCTTTCGACTTCATAGGAACAACACGCAAAGAAAGAAATTAGGATTAAATAATAGATTATTCTGGAAAAACCATTTGTCATATTAACAGGGTTTTACTAAAAAATAGAGCAGAGGCAGAAAGAATCTCTACCCCTGCTATAAGTATTAATGTATTGCAAAATCAGAACATTGTCCCCACGACCCGCTTGAGTAAGGGCCATTTCGCCTACATGCCATATCAGGATCTTCAGTAGTCAACTCATACGTAATTTCCTGTGCATCAGAACCATCATCATTCCAGCAAATCAGGCAATTCGTGCATTCATTACCACTGCAAGTGTGATCTCCCGCCATAATTAATTTCATCTCCAAACGGCTTAAAACACCTTCCATATTTCCATTTAATATTGATCTGTTCATTTTTTCTCCTCGTTAAGTTAGTATCCGTTTCGTCTTTCAACCGGGTACGGAAATGAATAACCCGTAAAAAATCGTACTTCAAATTTTTTGGAGATTCATCCCGATCATCACCTCAACTCCTTCGTAATATTGTTATACACTCTCTCGAGTAATCGCATATCCTGCGTTATAATCTCCGCCTGCCCGGTCATTCCGTTTCTCGGCGGGATGTCGTGCCCATAGCTGGTCAACAGTCCGTCGGGGAAGTGAACTTGGTCAAAAACACGGCTATAACCAGACAGACCTGTTCATTCTGCCAGGTTTATAATACGTACTGAGGAGCCATCGTCTGTTGTTTCTATTCCATATATCAAACCATTTCCGGCCTGGACTCTCCATAGACGCAATGGTATCTGTATATAATGTACCTCCCCAGTTGATTTTTTTATACGGATGATTTCGGTGCGATCACTTCCCGACACATTAAATACGACCAGATAAATGGTTTCATCATAAACCAAAAACCCCTCGAACAGCGGAAGAACCGTAACAGCTTCCATCGTCTTCTTCAAATCCGGGAATCTGCGGGTCAAATTAGAAGAAATTTCCATCAATTGGTCCCGTGTTTCGGGTGTAACCTTCCTCTCTTCCAAATCGAACCAGGCATCATCCGTGGATTCACCCGTTCGTAAGTTATACCGGTTGATGACAGGGCTATGAGATGTAATGTAGTAGAACCATTCGTCGTACATTCCCCATAACGTTTTTTGACCCACCATATGGTCAACATGAGACCATTCGCTCAACGACATCTTTTCATTTCCGGGCATCTCGAACAGACGTTCAATCTGGTTAAAAGAAGCATCCAGTTTGTATAAGTGATAGACTTCTTCACCGGAACTGTAATCCACGATCGATCGAATAACCCCAAAATTGCCCCATGGCGTAACATAGATATTACGCAACAAGGATCCCGGTTCCTGGTTGACAGAGTATGTGGTATCGTAGATGAACTCTTCGTCACTCAAATTAAAACGGGTAATTTTATGGTGGGGTACATCCAATACATAAAGATCATTATCCTTGCCCGCATGAAGGTTCATTGCACCCATAAATTCACCCGGCCCCCGGCCCTCACCACCGGCTGATGCAAGATGTGTCCCCGTTTCGTCGAACAGGTGGATCTTCTGCTCTAACCGGTCATTAGCAACTACATACTTCCCATCAGCTAACAGTTCAAGAAAATAGGGTGACATGTAGCCGGAAGGCTCAAAAATTCCTTCCGGTTCCGCCGCCAGTTCAGGCAGTACGGAGGCGAGGTTATCCATGGAGTATAGGGGTATACTACCCGACACATTCTGTGATTCCTCGTCTCCTCCGCTACACGAAAGAAGCATTGTTGAAGTCAAAACTATCAGACAGAACTCATGCAAGGTATGCCCAAAACTCTTTGTACTCCATGCTTTTTTCATTATATAGCTAATTGACTTGAAAACAATCATTAATGCACTGATTATTAAGATCATGCGTCTCGGCATGACACTTGCTCCAATCATCTGTATAATGATCGTACGTTTCACTACATAATGTGTGATAACCTGAATACAGGTTTAAGCAGTCGGTTGCGCAAGAAGCGCAAGAGGGACAGTTTCCCGCCATTATATGTTTCATTTCGTTTCTATTCATGATCTGCATCTTATTCATAATTACTCCGTTTTATTGAAAGTTTCACCTGTTTAACCCCGTCTCGACAATCATCGGGATCGGGATAAGGTACAGGATGTAAAAACCTGCCGTTATACCCATGTTTATAAAATTTAATAATCTATAAATCCTTGTTTTTTAATGTCTTGACTACCCTTCATCACCTCAACTCCTTCGTAATATTGTTATACACGCGCTCCAGCAGCCGCAGATCCTGCGTTATAATCTCCGCCTGACCGGTCATTCCGTTTCTGGGTGGTATTTCATGACCATAGCTTGTCAGCAGCCCGTCGGGAAAATGAACTTTAGCAAAGAAGAGGCTGTCACGCACCGGAAACTCCGAAAAGTACTCTACCTCTCCATACACCGATCCAAACTCATGGTATGGGTAGCCGCTGAACCGGACCATCACCCGCTGCCCCTCTTCTACTCTTCCAAATGATTGTTGTGAGACCGAGAGCTCTCCAAACCAGGCGGTGTTATCAGGTTGCAGATAGAACAGCTCTTGCCCGGTCGTCACGGTTTGGTTCTCTTGCACAATGCCTGCATATACAACCCGCCCGTCAAAGGGCGCAACAATTAAATAGTTACGTTTCCACTCTTCAATGGCACTTTTCATCAGGTTCAGAGATTGAAGGAATACCGATCGCTGCTCATCGATTCTCCTGTCCAGTTCCATGATCTCCTTCTTTTTTGCGGTTCGGGAGACATGATTACTGATAATGGCTGACTCTGTCTGCTGGAGCGGAAGTTTACGGGATGCCAGCTCACGCTCTGCCCGGGCAAGCTCCAAAGGTGAAATAAAGTCCCCATCCGCAAGCTGTTTTTGCATGTCAAATTCCCTTTCAGCAAGGGTAACATCGGCTTGCTGTACCTCTTTTTGATCGTGAAGCATATCCAGTTGTTGCCGGGTATATTCCAATTCCTGAAGTAGAATTTCCCGTTGGCGGCTATAAAACGCTCCCGGCCGATATGACAAGTACTCTCTCCACGCCTGTTCAAATCCCTGAAATGTATTCTGCAGCTCCCCGAGATTCCCAAATGATGCCAGATTGGTCTCCACGCTATTTGTTTCGGTTTCATTTTCATTCAGCAGGTCTTCCCGAATCAGGTCAACCTGTTCAGAAAGAAGCAGCACTTCTCCATGATGAGCCGTGCTTTCAAGCCAGGCCAAAATGTCTCCCTCTTCTACATCCGTATTGTTTTCTGCAGCAAGGTGTACAATTTTTCCATTAACGCGGCTTTCGAGGGATTGAGGTGCATGAATGGCTGTCAATTTCAATGGTGCATTTACAACTTCAGGATATTTGATCACGGCTGCTGATAACAACACCAGGCCCAGCACCCCGAAAAAGGCCGTAATACCCCATCGTACCAGCCAGTGCGGCGGCCTGCCAATAATCTCCTGCACCTCCTCGCTGCGCACTTCCAGTTCGGGAAATGGATTTTTGAGTGATTCGGGTTTTGTTGGTATGTGGTTGTTGTTTTGTGGCATATTTCACCCACCCCCAACCCCTCCCTATTCCGGCAGAACAACACTGCCGAAATAAGGAGGGGAGCTTCTTTCGGGGATACTTTTTGTTTTTAACGTCCTCCCTCCTTGTCACGCTGCTTTTGGCGTGATAGGGAGGGAGACAGAGGGTGGGTCTAAACCCCCAGTTCCAGTTGATTTTTTACCAGTTCAAAATAAGCTCCTTCCCTTCCGGCCAGTTCGCTGTGCGTGCCCTGTTCAATGATCCGGCCCTCTTCGAGCACCACGATGTTGTCTGCGTTTTTGACCGTGCTGAGGCGGTGGGCTACGACCACCACCGTCCGGTTTTGAAAAAATTGGTTCATGTTGTCCATAATGGCGCGTTCGTTGTTGGCGTCGAGGGCGTTGGTTGCTTCATCGAAAAAGAGAAACTCCGGGTCTTTGTACACCGCGCGTGCGATAAGCAACCGCTGGCGCTGCCCCTGGCTGATACCGTTCCCTTCGGCCCCGATTTTGGTGTTAAACCCAAGAGGCAGCGATTCGATAAACTCCCGGATATTCGCCACATTTACGGCGTGCTCCAGTATTTGGATATCCGGCAGTTCATCACCCACCGCAATGTTGCGTGCAATGGTATCGGAAAAAATAAACCCATCCTGCATTACCGCGCCGCACTTACTGCGCCATACCCTTGGACTCAGGTTCACAAAATTACTCTCCCCGATTCGTATCTCACCGCTATCCGGCGGATAGAATTTGAGCAGCAGCTTGAGCAGTGTGGTTTTCCCGCTGCCGCTCATACCTACAACCGCCGTTACTTTGCCTTCCGGTATCGTCAGGTCAATATCCCGCAGCACCGGTTCATTCCCTGCACCGGGATAGGTGAAATTGAGCTTTTTCAGCGTAATATCTTTGTTTTTCGGCAAGCTGTATGTGAACATCTTTTCGGACGGTTCTTCGTCTTCTTTCTCATGCACCTCGTTCAGCCTCTCCATGCTGATGATGGCATCCTGAGTGGACTGCACAAACCCGATGAGCTGCTGAACGGGACTGTTGAGCTGGCCGATAATGTACTGGATGGCGAGCATGGCGCCCAGGGTAAGCTGGCCATT
>REDT01000329.1 GCA_007693295.1 Balneolaceae bacterium | reverse complement strand
GGAATCAAAACTCAATGGTAACTCCACCAACCGGCAGCGTGTTAAATTGCAGTACCCTGTCTATAGTTCCATCATCATTGTATTGAAAGCTCCAAAGGTTGTCGCGGTTAAAAACATTCACCACGTCAAAGAAGATGCTGAAGTTCCAGTTGCGGTAGTTGTACAGCTTATCAATACGAAGATCCAGCCGGTTATAGGCCGGGTAGCGCTCTGTATTTAGCAGCTGGTTCTCTTCCACAACCCACTCTCTCAACTCGGGTCTGTACACCGGTGCGGTGTAGGGACGGCCGCCCAGATACCTGTACTTCAGGCTGATTTCAAACTGATCGGAGGGCATAAAGGGGAGCCATGAAATGGTGTGGAACCACCACTTTGATTTCATTCTCTGATACCAATCCCTGTCAGAAAACGACAACCTGTATCCTGCAATCAGGGTGAGCATGTTCCGGTGGTCGAAATCCCAGTTATAGGTCCTGTTGTTCCTGGGATCCAACGCTTTCGACTCAAAATAGGTATAGCTCAAAATGCCGGAGAAATTGTTCACCAGCTTCTTTTGAAGCAGTAATTCAATTCCTATGGACTCCGCCCGGCCTGCATTTACAAGGGTGCCGTCATTAAAAAGAAGAGGTGTGGATGATGTAGATGTGAGCGGTACCGGCACATCGAAATACTCCTTGAAATATCCCTCCAGAACCAGCTTCAGATCGTCCCGGAAGATGTGTTCCACCCCGATTACATACTGTTCGGTAAATTTGTTGTTAAGATTCCTGTTGGCTTCATTAGCAACAATCTCGTTATAAGCCGGCGACTGGAAGTGCCTGCCATAAGCAATATTCATGGATGTGTTGGAATTCAGAAAATAGGAAAACCCAAGCCGCGGACTCAGTGACGAGAATTCGTTATAGTCGAAATAATCATACCTCAAACCCGCAGTAACCCTGAATGATCGCAAAAGATCGAGGGTAAGCTGGGAGTAGGCCGATGTTTTATAGGAGTTCACGTTTTGGTTTACCCTGTATTCGGGGTAAATATCGAATATTCCGACAATCCGGTCCTCCTGCCCCTGGTCGTAGATAAAGAGCGTATCAGCATCGTTAACCAGGTCGAAATCAAAGTTCACGTCTTTATATGAAGCCCCAAAGCTGAGTTCTACATTACGGCTTGCCAGGTAGGTAACATCGGTCTTGATGGTATTTTCAGTCTCTACAGAGTTGTTTGTAAAAAAGATATCCCTTCCGGGCATATTGTACACTTCCACAAAGTAATCGTTCTGAACCGATGAGAGTGTGGTAAACGAGAAGAGATTATCAGACCAGAGCGACCGCAGTGTTGCGCCGGCGATATACTGAGAGTTTTGGGTATCCAGGTTCTCAGCACCTCGCCCATACCCGGCCTGATCCCCGCCTTCGATGTTGATTCGGTCGCTGCCGTACACCCCGTTCACGTAGAGGGTATGATCGCTGTTCAGATTCCAGGTAAGTTTGCCCTGGGTGTTGTAGTAGTTTGGAATAGCGGTCAGCCCGGTGGCAGGTACAATCCAGTCGAGGTAGCTGCGGCGTGCTGAAAAAATAAAACTGGCGTTCGACGATACCGGTCCTTCAAAAAGCGCGCCGGCACCGGCCATCCCCATAGAGGCCTCGCCCCGCAGCCTGTCTGTTGCACCATTTCTAAGGGAGATATTCATCACGGATGAGGCCTTGTCACCATATCTTGCAGGGAATGCACCCGCATAGAAATCGATCTCCCTTACCATGTAGCTGTTCAGCAGGTTAATCGGGCCGCCACCTGCACCCTGCACGGCGAAATGATTCGGGTTTGGTATCTCAATATGATCCATCATGAATAGATTTTCTCCGGGATTCCCACCCCTCACAATAATTTCATTCATCTGATCGCTGCCCGATGTTACCGACGGCAGTGCCTGCACCACGCGCTGTATATCCACCAGGTCGCCCGGGCTGCGGCGGATCTCTTCAAAATTCATGGAGTGGCTGCTCACAATGGCGTCTCTCGGCCTTTCAAAAAAATCACCGCGCACTTCGATCGTCTCGCCTTCAATCAGTTCCTCTTCCAGCCTGATATCAATGGTTGTCGTTCTGTTCGAACTCACAATCAGGTTGCTTCTCCGTACCGTTTTGTAGCCGATATAGCGAATGGTGAGGTTGTAGCTTCCCGCCGGCACACCTTCGATCAGGAATCTCCCGTCAGCGTCTGTTGCAGCACCCCGGCCGGTTCCATCAATCTGAACCGTAGCGCCCGGCAGCGGCTGCATGTTTCTGGCATCGATCACCTGGCCTGCGATATTCCCAACCACCTCTTGTCCGGCAGCTGTATTCGGGAAAAGCGCAAGATAGTGGAACAGAAAAAAGGACGCTGCTAAGAGAGTTAAATGCATCAGGCCGTTCTCAGATGGTGTTATAGAAGTTACCGTGATAGCCAAAAAGCACCGGCTGCGGGATGGTTGCCCGGGCTATTTCACTGAATGTGGACGAATCCAATACCAGCAGAAAAGAGTTGCCGTTTGCTTCGTCCAGAACAATTGAGAGATTCACCCCATCGTCCTCTTTTTTCCCATCCGGATTGGGCAGAAAAACGGGTTCGCCCGGAAAACAGTTCTCTTCACGCCAAATCCTGGCGCTGCCGGTTTTCAGGTCAGATTTTACAATCTGATCGTAAAAACTGTTCGCTTTGGATCGGTTCACCCCAATAGAATAGACGTAGCGATACTCCCCGTCCATATTCAGTGAGTCGTAATCGAAACGGGGCAGCTCAACGCCCTCATCACAAAGAATTTCACACACTGCCTTGCCGTTGCCGGCCGGATCAACCCGGTAGCGGCGTATCTCACCACCGGGTAGTTGTTGATCCTCACCCTTGATTCTGTCGAGGTAGAAAGCTTCGATAATTTCGGGATCCGGATAGGTAACCATATCAAATATAAGTTCGCCCTGCCGTTCAAATGCATTTACATGATGAAAGGCAAAGAAAGGATCCGTCACGGTCTGTTTCACCAGCTCGCCGGTATGGCGATTAAATATGAAGATTCGCGTGCCTCGATCCGGTTTCCATTTGTAATTTTCTATAAACGGTTTAGCGTGGAACAAGATACTGAGCGGGTTTACCACAAAAGGGTATTCCGTAAGAATAAGGTAGTTCGGGCTCATCCCAAAACTGTGAATGTAGGCCGGCTCTTTCACCCGCTGTTTCGCAATAAGCTGCGGCGGCTGTTCCCTTTCAAGCTTCATGAATCTGTAGTTGCTTACACGGCCAAAGCGCGTGGTCAGGTTTACAATCGCGTCGTTATCCAAATGGGGATGAACGGTGGTCACATGCTGTTTTACTTTCGTATCGTAGGCAAAAACGCCCACCGACTTTAGTGTTTCGGGATCGAACTCCACCTGCAGTGATGGCTCGCCGAGCGCCACAAACTTGCCGTGAAGCTTTCCGATATTCACTTTTGCGCTGTCGGTAAAGCGTGGATTAAACACCTCCTTAACGCGATCGAAAAGGGAGTAGCATGGATCGGTAGCAAACTCTGAATATGCAATTCTGCCCTCCTCCTTCGCTTCGCTGTACGCGTTGCACTCCAAAAATTTATTGGCATAGGAGACCTTACCCCCGCGAAACGTAAACTTGTGAAGCATCGCCAGTCCGTCGAACCAGTGCCTGTATTTCTGACCGCCGGCTTTAAACGTGCCCGGTCCATTGCGCAGCAGCGTGCCCTCTACCCAGGCCGGCAGTTTACCGCTCAGTTTAAGCTGATCGATAACCAGCTCCTGTGGGCTGTCTCCAAAACCGATGTCGTAGGCTTTTCGCATTATCTGCCGTTTTGATGGGGTGAAGGGTCGATCAGTTCAGCCGCAATTTTACCGGACGAGAGCACAGCAGGGACACCGGCTCCCGGGTGGGTACCCGCTCCTACAAAATAGAGATTTTTAAACTGTTCCGACCTGTTATGAGGCCGGAAATAGGCCGACTGCAGCAGGCTGGGCGTAAACGAGAAAGCCGCACCATAATGGCTGTTTAGCGTGTTTTGAAAATGCGGTGGATCAATGTAGTGTTCCGCTATAATATTCTCCTGCAGATCGGGCAGATAGTTCTCTTCAAGAAAATTGAGAATTTTGCCTTTATACTCTTCCGCAATCTTTTCCCATTCGATATCTGCCTTCATATTTGGCACCAGCGCAAGCACATAAAAAAGTTCACATCCATCCGGAGCAATAGATGAGTCAGACCGGGTGGGCATGTGCAGGTAGAGCGAGAGGTCGTCAGGCAGCTTCGTGCCTTTAAAAATCTGCTTCATCAGCCGCCTGTACTCTTTGCTGACGATAATATTGTGATGGGCAAGCTTTGAATCGGTGTACTTTTTCTTGGTTCCAAAGTAGACCACAAACAGAGAAGAGCTGTAACTCTTTCTGTCGATCTGACGATTTGAATATTTTTTCCGGGACTCCTCGGGAATCAGCTTGCGGTAGGTAAATGCGGCATCTGCGTTGGAGACCACAACATTGGCCTCATGAACGGTGCCGTCATTAAGCTTCACGCCGGTAACGGTATCTCCCTGAACCATAATGTGGTCCACTTCACTGTTAAGCAGTATGGTGCCGCCCAGCTCCTCAAAAAGCCGGGTAAGGGCTCTGATGATTGAGCTCACACCGCCCACCGCGTAGTGAACCCCCCACTCTTTCTCGAACTGCATGATGAGCAGGTAGATAGAAGGGGTGTCGAACGGATTGCCGCCAATTAGCAGCGGATGAAATGAGAAGACTTTTCTGAGAAAATCGTGTTTCACATATCTTTTCACATAGCTGTGGGTGCCCATGTACGCTCCCAGGCGGATCACTCCCGGCATTATTTTGAGCATGTTTTTGAACCGCAGAAACGGCTTGTCGGTATACGGATGAAACAGATTGAAGATCTCAATGGTGCGCCTGGTAAACTTCAGATATCCATCCTTATCCGCCGGATTCCACCGGTCAATCTCATTGAGTACATCCTCCTCATTGCGCATATAGTCGAAGTGCTTCCCATTGTTGTCAAAAATTCGGTAGAACGGGTCGAGGGGAGCCAGGGTAAAGTACTCTTCACGCTTTTTACCGGCAGCTTCAAATATTTCGTCAAAGATATAGGGAGCGGTGATCACCGTAGGGCCGCCATCAAATTTAAACCCGTCTATCTCATATTGATAGGCCCTGCCGCCGGGTTTGTCTCTTTTTTCAATGATGGTCACATCATGTCCTTTCGCTGCCAGGCGGATTGCAGAAGAGAGCCCGCCAAAGCCGCTTCCGATCACTACAATTTTTTTCCGCTTTTCCATCCGTCAGTAGTTCAGCCTGATTTGATGGACATAGGTGTCAGATTCAAGCGTAAATAGCGTATCAGAGAACCGCGGCGGGCCAAAGCGTCCCCTGGCGTTATTGGAAAAACCGTACCCTTCTCTCGGAATGCCGAGGAAATTGGTATCCAGCTTCATATTCTCGTTTTCGTCATGAACTACAGCCAGGCTATATGTTCCATGGGGTATATCCTCAAGCCTGATCTCCCGTAACTCTGCCGTAATTGGCACAATTTCTGATCTGAACGCTTTCTCCCACTCATCCGGAAATCCGTCTTCATCCGAAAAGAGCGTAATCAATATCGCTCCCTTATGATTTTTGAGCGTTTCCAGCTCTATGATGATGGTTCCGGTTTCCTGCAGAAACAGTTCCTCAGCAGGCTGTTCAAAGTAATGAAGTCCTGTTATGAGCAAAATAAGCAGCAGTTGTATCATCGCAATGTTTGTTAATGAATCGGTTACCCTTGGTTTCGATACGGTTAATCGGTGTTTGCACAAACATCGCGCAATCGTTTCGTGTGATTGGCTGCATGAACGCTGCGGCTGCCTCTCATACTCTGCATCTCACTAAATGGCTAAACCTGTTCTGTTTCGAAAAAAGTTCCTTTTTCCATTTATTTTCGTTTATATAGCCATTTTCTGCAATCCCAAAAAATAGAACTTTCACATATTTAGCTGCATTGTAGAACTGTGGAATGCCTTCGGCGTGGAATCGTGGAACTGTCGAATTG
>REDT01000173.1 GCA_007693295.1 Balneolaceae bacterium | reverse complement strand
GACGTAGCGATTTAACGATTTGCGATCTTTTTTTGGTTTGAGAAAAAGGTTTAAAATCCAAGCTTCTCAAGTTGCTCAATCTGATTTGCAAACCGGGCAGGGTTTGTACGATATAAGGCGAGTGCTTTTACAAAGTGGGTTTCGGCCTCTTCGCGTCGGTCTAGTCCCCAAAGGCAAAAGCCGAGAGTGAAGCGTGCGTTCATATGTGCTACATTGTCATCAGGCATTGATGATAGTATTTGATATGCCCGTTCAGCAAAGGGCAGAGCCTCCCCGAAACGGTTTTGACCACGCAGGGCATCGGCCATGCCTCTCAGTGGGGAAGCCTGGCGGATATGATCTGCAGGCATTAGGCGTTCGCTGTGTTCCATGCTTTCACGCATAATGGATTCGGCTCGCTCGTAATCTTCCATTAGGAGATAAGCACTCCCATAACTATGCAAAAGTGCTCCTATGTAGAAATTCTCATTTCCGTACTCATTCCGAAAAATTTCAACCACATCCCTGTAGGTTTCGGCCGCCTCTTCAAGCCGTCCGGCTCCAATGTAGGTTCGTGCAGTATTGGCATGGGCCGCAATGGTGTTGAGATGTCCCGGTCCGAAAATTTCCAAACGCATTTCATGCGCCTCAATGGCATAGGGCAGGGCTTTATCGTACTCGCCCATGTTTTGGTAGAGGCTGGAGATATGGTTCAAAGTCATGGCGATATGCTCATGGATCTCGGGGTAGCGGGCACGACCCAGTTCCAGTGATCGGAACAGGTACTCTTTGGCTTTTTCAAAATCACCGGTACGCCTGTAGTTGGTACCCTTATAGAAAATAAAATGATCGTACGTTTCTCCCGCCTCCTCCCTGTTTTGTTCATAAATCGGTTCTACCATTCTGAGAATGGAGTCGGTCAGGGCATATTCCTGGCTTACACCAAGATGGTACGTGTATTCCAGGTGAATACCCGCAAATTCGAGTGAAAGAGGCTCAAGATGCTGGTTGGCAAGATCAAGGGCATGATGCATCATGGCCAGCCCTTCATCATATTTACCTACCAGGTCGAGAAATACGGAGCGGCTGGAAAGCATGCTGATGTAGGTATAGGAGGTGGTATCCTCTGTTTCGCTATACAGATCCACGGCAATAGCAGAAAGAGAATCGGCCACATCATATACAATCAGGTTTGCATAAATATCGGCCATTAAAATGAGCAGTTCGGCACGGGTTCTCGGGTCATTCTTAAGCTCGTTATTTATATAATTCGTACTCATATCCACCATGCCGCGGGCGGTGAGTTCCTGACCGCGGTTTTGCACGGGATCAATCGACCGCAGTGAACTGCCAAGTACCGACGCGATTCGGGTGGCTCTCATCGCCTCGTCTTGTGCACGAGTTGTTTCCTTTTTCAGCTGCTCGGTATAGACAAAGATAAGGACGATCACTGCCACCAATGAAAAGATCGAAATAAATGATGCAGCCCGGTTGCGATTCATCCACTTATTTATGCGGTAAAGTGGTTTGCGGGAGTAGGTGAATACGGGGCGATCTTCTAGCCAGGCCAGGATGTCGTCGCCCAGTTCGGATACGTTTTCGTATCGCTGATCAGTATCCGGCTGCATCGCCTTATGGCAAACAGCTTTAAGCTCACGGGGCACAGGAGTTGGCTTGCAATCGTCCGAACGGTACTCCTTGTTTGGATGACATCCTGTAATCAGCTCATACAGCACCACACCAAGGCTATAGATGTCGGTTGCCGTAGATGTGGATTCTCCCCGGAGCTGCTCGGGTGAAGCGTAGGCCCGGGTCATCGCCTTCATTCCGGCATCCTCAGTATCCGACTCCTCAAGGATCCTTGCAATTCCAAAATCAAGAAGCTTTACCTGTGGTTTCTCATCTTCACCGGTCACCAGGATATTGCCGGGTTTCAGGTCACGGTGTATAACCAGGTTTTTATGGGCGTACTGAACGGCCTCCGTTACATCATAAAAAAGCTCCAGCCGTTTGCTTAGCGGCAGGTTAAGCCTCTTGCAGTAATGGGTCAGCGTTTCACCTTCCACATAGTCCATGGCAAACCATGGGCGCCCTTCATGGGTGATGCCGCCATCAATCAGCCGCGCGATATGCGGGTGCTGAAGTCGCGCCAGGATACTGCGTTCGTCCTCAAAGCGGCGAATGGCCTGCTCGGTACCCATGCCGTATTTAATCAGTTTGAGCGCTACGGTCTGATCGAACCCGCCTTCCACACGCCTTGCCAGGTACACACTGCCCATTCCGCCTGAACCGACCTGTTTTTCAATTTGAAAAGGACCAACCTGAACGCCATCGAGTGGTATCAGGTCGGAGAGGTCCACCTGTTCGATTGCAAAACCGTCGAGCAACGAGGTTTCCTGCGAATCGGCCGCCAGGAGGGAGCGTAGTTCTTCGTAGAGAATCGGATCTTCAGTTTTCACCGACTCCAACCGTTCATGACGCGTGTCTGGCTCGAGATCTACAATCTCTTTAAAAAGTGTTTGTACCCGGTTCCAATGTTCGGCGTTCATGGATGTTCCTTTTATTAGATTTCAAGCAACCTGTAAGCGTTCACTTGAGTAAAGCGAAAGTGATCCTGACAGCGTTGCGGGTTAGACCTGACAGCATGCTCGGTGCTTTTCCGAGTTTCTGTCAGCGTCAGTAACATTGAAAAAAAGGTGAATAAAAGACGATTTCTCACAAAACCCAACGCTGTTCCCCAAGTTCCCTAGTAGGGGCAGTAGGTTTACCGCAAAAGTTGCACCAACGGCTGACAGGCTTCGACCAATATTTCATAATTGACTTAACACCAGAACCATCCGAGAGAACCCTTAAACCTATACGCGCAAAAACAGATATAAACCGGTGAAATATTCTAAAATAAATCGTTACGTCGTTAAATCGGCTCATTTTTTGAACGCGTAAGCGATATCTCAAAAATTGCTAAATCATTAAGGTCACAAGGTATGCCTCTGCTACTAATTCGAATGATCTAACGATTTTTGAGACGTAACGACGTAACGATTTTCGATCTTAAAAATCACCCCAATTCACTGCATTCTGAAATTGCTAAATTTATTACTGATTCAGTGTCTCAATCTTTTCCGGTTGTCCGGTATCCTCGTAAAAACGCGTGACCCTGTCTAAAGCATCCCTGGTTTCGTGATTGTCATCTCCAAAAAGGTCTCTGAATATCTGATATCCTCTCAGATAATATTCTTCTGCTTTTTTATTCTCGCCGGTTAGTTTATGTACGTAGGCAATTGCAATACTACTATAAGCTGTTTCTGGATGATTTTCACCGTAAACAACGACTTCGATTTCCAGAGCGCGGTGGTAATATTCAAGAGCCAGATCATACTTTTCCTTGTTTCGGAGTGTAGCTGCAATATTTCCATACGATTGAGCCACATGATGACTTTCGCTTCCAAAGAGTTCGATTCTTCGGGCGAGCGCTACTCTATGAAGTTCCTCTGCCTCGGTTAATTTACCCTGGTTGTCGAGACTGTTGGCCAGATTATTGATGATCACAGGAATTACCGGGTTATCATCATCATAAAAATCTGTATAGATCTGCAGAGCTTCACGGGATATTTGTTCGACTGCCAGATAATCGCGCTGATGAAACAGAAAATTTGAATAATAAATCAGGGCATTTGCAGTATGCGGATGATGATTGCCGTGAGTTTTCCTGGCTGTTTCAACACTCTGGATGAAATATCTTTCGGCTTCTTCGGAGTTTCCTAATGCAGTATTTACATTCCCCATGTTAGCCAGATAGTTGATTAACCGCGGATGATCGTCACCCAGGTTCGTTTGTATATATGATACAGCATCCTGGAAAAGTTCTGCGGCTTCCTCATATCGGGCGGTGGCCAGAAAAATCATACCAAGACTGTTATTAAGGGATGCGGACTCCATGGCATTATCGGGATCATCCGAACTTTGTTCTTCATAAATGGCAAGAGCTTCGCTGTACAATTCTTCGGCCTTCTCAAAGTTGCCCTGTCTATGATTCAAAAAACCCAATAGCTGTAGCGTTGAAGCAATGTCGGGGTGATTCTGGCGAAGGTTGGCACGCCGGATATGCAAAGCGGCCGAAATACTGGAATTGGCAGCTTCGAAGTTCCCATTCTGTATCTGAACATTCCCCAAGTGATGGTAATTGACACTGAGGGATATGTGATCTTCAGGATAGATTTGGCGTTTATAACCTTCAGATCTGGTGAACATTTCTTCGGCTTTTTGAAAATCAAACAGGTTTATATAGACCACCCCCAGTATATCAAGCATCTCAGCGAGTAGCTCAGGATTACCGGCAAGCTCGGTTTCAACTTGCTCGGCACCCCGCTCAAGCATGGTGAATGCGGTTAAGGTATCGCCCCGGGATATCGACGGGTCGCTTACTTCAAACAGGCCCTGCAGGAAAGAAGCTACCTGCCGGGAAGTTTCCGCTTCTTTTTGTGCGCGGTCGCGCTCTGTGGCTGCCACCTGGTATTGCCAGGCAAATGCTGTAATGCCCGAAATCAGAATTACCAATATGGTTGCTGCTGCAAACACGCCCACTGTATGGCGTTTTATAAACTTTCTGGCTCTGTATGCCCTTGTGCCGGGTGATGCCGTAACCGGCTGATGATTCAGGTAGCTTTGAACATCATCCGCCAATTGTTCGGCCGTTTCATATCGCTGTTCCGGATTTACAGATATTGCTTTCAGACAAATGTTGTCCAGGTCTCCCGCAAGATCTTTTTGGTGAGTGGCTTGAACATCCTCAGTGCGCACTTTGCTGGGTAATACAGGTGATGATTGCCTGATCTTGTTAAAAAAATCTTGTATCGACTGGTCATTTATCTTGTAAGGACGGGTTCCTGTGAAAAGTTCGTACAGTATCACTCCCATGGAATAGATATCGGAGGTGGTGGTAACAGGTTGTTTGTCGAGCTGTTCGGGGCTGGCATATTCGGCTGTAAAGGCGTGGAGGGTTTTTGCATCTTCTTTCCCGGTCTCTATGAGTCGGGCCACCCCGAAGTCGAGTAATTTTATGGTGGGTTTGTCATCTTGCATGCTTACAAGAATATTATCGGGCTTCAGATCTCCATGTACGATAAGGTTCTTGTGAGCATACTTTACAGCCGATGTTATCATTAAAAAAAGACTTAACCTTTCGTATAGCGTGACTTTATTTTCTCTGCAATATTGGCTGATGGGTATCCCCTCCACATACTCCATTGCAAACCAGGGCCGATCTTCTTCGGTGATGCCACCGTCAATTAATCTGGCTATGTGCGGGTGCTGAAGACGGGCGAGAATGCTGCGCTCTTCCTCAAAATGGCGGATGGCTTGTATCGTGCCCATACCATATTTAATGAGTTTGAGCGCTACGGTCTGATCAAACCCGCCTTCCACACGTTTGGCAAGATAAACACTGCCCATGCCGCCTGAACCAATCTGTTTTTCGATTTGGAAATGGCCAACCTGAACGCCTTCCAGCGGCACCAGCCCGGAAAGATCCACGTGTTCGATGGCAAATCCGTCGAGCAATGAAGTTTCCAGTGAATCAGCAGCCAACAAAGAACGAAGTTCTTCATAGAGAAGCGGGGACTCGGTTTTCACCGATTCAAGCCGAAGTTGGCGTGTATCAGGTTCGAGATCCACAATCTCCTTAAATAGGGTTTGCACCCGTTTCCACTGTTCAGAGTTCATGGCAGTTTACTTGTTGTTTTAGGCAACCAGTCAGATTTTGGATTAAAGAGGCACAAAATCCTGACGGCGATACAGATTTATTGCTTTACTGGTCAATACATCTAAACGCGCAAAAAACCGGACAAACTGGCAAACTGGCGAAGGATGACTGAAAATCGCTATGCTGTAAAGCTTCACAAGTGAGCCACGGAATCAATTGTATTCAGCTCATCTCGCGTTTGAGCCAAGCTCGTGCCACGCGCCAGTCGTATCGCACAGAGTGCTCGGTACCGCCCAGCACATCCGCTATCTCCTTATAGTTCATTCCCCCGAAAAAACGGTACTGTACAACTTTTGCCTGACGCTCATCCAGTTTCTCCAGTTTCTCAAGCGCATTATCCAGGTC
>REDT01000205.1 GCA_007693295.1 Balneolaceae bacterium | reverse complement strand
TCTTGCCTTTGCTGAGATGTATCGTACCTATGGTACTCTTTCACTTTTGTGCACTCTTAAGCACCGGAATTAATTCCGGCGTTATAAGATTGGCCATCCGCAAAGCGGATTTAGCTTCTTGCCGCTAAATGAAATCTAACTGCGCTTCGCCAGGTGTCGGCTCACGTTGTACAACTTTGCCTCGCTGCCAGTGACAGATTACAGGCATGAAATAGAAAACCGGATCTGCTCCAGATCAACGAAACGGAACACACCCCTCGCTAAACTCACCCGGCTTCGCCGTTTCGTTTACGCCTTTCCCCTCTCGAGTTGAGTGCTTTTCGAAATCCCGAAACTTCGGGAAGGGGATTTTTTGACCTGTCACTTTTCAAATAGTGTTGCCCCGCATTTGGGCAAGATTAAAGGCTCGACAAGACAATTGCGGTTTTCAAAAAAAAGGCCCGCTCACAAATAAATGCGAGCGAGCCTTTCAAGGTGTGTGGTACTCTCGTTTAAAATCAGAGAGTTTGTACGTCTTATCTACTGGATTTCAATCGACCCTTCATAGGTTCTGAAATTCAGGTCAATGGTATATTCTCCGGCAGGGCTGATGTCCACACGATCCTGATCGTCGCCATCTCCCCGGAATTCAACCTCTCCATCAAAGATCATGAATTCTGATTGCCACCAGTCTGTAAACCATCCTTTGTCGAACCAGGCATACATTCTGAGTTCGGCAGCCTCAAGTTCTCTGGTTATGGTGATTACCTCATTGTCGTTGTCAACAGTGAAGAGAGCTTGTTCATTAGCTGTGTCCCAGCTTTCTACAGTATCACCTATCAGGTAAACCAGGGGAGCTGTAACAGCGATCTCTTCAGTTTCAAGGTTAACCACAACCATGTAGTATCCCGATTCAGCGGGTTCAGGCATATTTTCACCGCCAATACCGTAGATTTCATTATCAGGAGCCTCGTCGTCCCAGCCGAAGTCGTTGCCCCAATCTCTTTCGGGTGCAAATTTATAACCTGCATCATCAACACCGACCTCAATCCATACAATTTTCCAGAACAGATACGGTTTGGTTGCAACCGGCACCATTTCCAGATTGGTGTTACCCCAGTCCCAGTCGCCAACACTTGCGCCAATCATGAAGAGTTGTTCGGGGAATTCAGGTTCTATATCATCATCATAAGGTGTGACATTAACCTGAATCGGATCGGAATAGAGTGGGTCTGTTCTCTCTCCCAGTGAGGCCCTTACCCTGAACGATACCGTGGATTCTGCTTCAGCCGGAAGCCCGGCTGATAAGAGCCTGTTATTCAACTCTTCAACCATCATAGCAAAGGAGGTAGTGTTTACACTGCCCATGTTTACACGATTGTCGAAGCCTGCAGCATCGGGATCCATTTCAACCCTGTAGCTTACTGCTGCAGGATATCCAAAATCCGGAGCCGTCCACTCCAGGGTGAACAGGCTCTCTTCGGCGTTACCCTCTTCAAGTATAAAACTTTCACCTGATGAAGGTGACGTGATTGTCGGTGCTTCCGCATCGGGATTTAAAACCGGGCCTTTTGTATCTTCACAAGCAGTGAAAACAAGCGTCCCGACAAGTAAAAGCGTTATTGATTTAAGAAATTTCATAGTCATGGCCTCCTTTTAATAACCCGGATTTTGTTGCAGGTTCAGATTTTCATTTATGTCAGCAGATGGTATTGGGAAGATGTTTAAGTGTTCGCTGGTGCTGCTTCCTTCCTGTTCATTGCCTTTCCAGGACCATGTGTAATCACCTCCGGTAAAGAGGCCAAACCGAACAAGATCAGTTCTTCTGTGGCCCTCCCAATAGAGTTCACGTCCACGCTCTTCAATGATGAAGTCCAGGGTCAATTCACCGGCGGTGATTTCACCGGAAGCATCGCCATATGCTCTTTGCCGGATTTCATTTACCAGGTCCAAAGCACGGGCTGTCTCACTATTGGTGCGAATAGCAGATTCTGCAAATGTCAGATATACATCTGCGAGTCGGAACATTGGAAAGTCGGTGTCCATAAACTCACTGTTTTTGCCTCTCTCTCCGGTTGAAGACCGGTTCGAAAATTTACCTATAGCATAACCTTGAGTGAACTGGCTAATAGTCTCTATTTCAAGAGATTGTCCGTCTGTGTGAAACAGAGCTCTGCCGTCGGCCCATCCATCTCCGTTCTCTTCGAAGAGTGAGACAAATTCCGGAGTGGTACGATGACCTGCCCAGGCACAACCTGTTCCAAAATCATCAGGTACCATGCTGCCACCGAGGCTGGCACAGATTATGAATGTAGTGCCACCGAATGTTCTCATATTGTCGCCGTCAAAACGAACGGGAAATATAATTTCGCCGGTCTGGTCGTTGTCGGTCATGAACAGGTGCTGGTAATTGTCAGCGAGGGTAAACCCGCCTTCATCAATTACGCGCTGCGAGTAGCTGAGAGCATCTGCGTATCGTTGCTGATCTGTGTACGTTTCTGCATTGAGGTAGAGTTTCGCAAGCAGAGTCCAGACAACGGCCTGATCCGCTCTACCATAGTCGTTTCCTTGCGGAGAGGGGAGCTGGCCTTCAATTGCAAGAAGCTCACTCTCTATGTAGGCAAAGAGGTCATCAGAGTTTGTCGGTTCGGGCATGTAGGCTGCAATTGGATCCGCTTCAGTAACAAAGGGGACATTGCCGCCAAAAAGGTCGAGAAGATGCCAGTAACTGAGTGCTCTTAGGAAGCGGGCTTCAGCAAGATAATCCTGAATAACGGCTTCGTCTCGCTGCTGAGCTTCTCTTATAAATTCATTGGCCAGCGTAATCTGGTAATAGATACGGCTGTACATCGCCCTTACAAAATCACTGGAAGCTCCCCAGGCTTGATAATTGAATTCCGGCAGATCCGGATCACTCCAGGCAACCACGGCTTCATCCGTTGAAATAACCTGATGCACCCAAAGCTGGCGTACATAGCTGGAAAAACCTTCATCAATACCCTGTATGTCGGGCTGCCCTGCAGGGCCTTGCTGACCGGTTAATGCGAGCCCGGCGTACATTTTTGCAAGTACTTTTTTAAAGTTCTCAGGATCGTCAAAAACCTGAGCGGATGTAACTACATCCTCGTCAATTGGAGTTGTATTCAGGCTGTCCACACAAGAGATGGCGTAAACTGAGACCAAAAGTACCAGTGTGAAAGCGAGAAGTTTGAGTCCTATATTCTTATTCATGATTTTATTTTTTTCAGGGTTTCAATTAGAAGTTGAGATTTAAACCCAACACAAAGGTTTTCGGCCGGGGGTAGAGGTTATAGTCAATACCTCCCACAACTTCCGGGTCTTGCCCGCTGTAATTTGTAATGGTGAATACATTTTGCATGGTAGCAGATACTCTTAGCGTAGTAACTGCATCAAAAAGATCCCTGATTGTGTATCCAACACTAATGTTATCCATTCTAAAGAAGGATGCGTCTTCAACATAGTGGTCTGAAATGTACCTTGGAGTGACAAATCCGGTCTCTGCAAGACTGTAGCTTGCATTGGTAAGAAAGCCGGTGGAATTGAACATCTCGCTAAAGGCTCCATTATCAGAGGCCACATTGTTATATACGTAGTTGCCAAAGCTGGCCCTTCCGGAGAAGGATGCATCCCAGTTTTTGTGCTCAAAACGTGAGCTTATCCCGAATGTAACATCCGGAGCAGGGCTTTTGTACCGGTAACGGTCTGCCTCTGAGATCACACCGTCTCCGTTCTGATCTACATAAATTCCCTCTATCGGGCGTCCTGATTCATCATATACCTGTTCAAATACATAGAACGAATTTCTTGGATGTCCTACACTGTTAATTTGAACGGTATTTCCAACTCCGCCGGCAATTCCACCAACCTGAACACCGATATATGCGGGATCATCAACAGTGGTTAAATTCGTAATCTCATCCCTGTTAAGCGTGGTGTTGAAACCCAGCTGCCAGTATGAATTTTCTGTTGACAGAAGCCTTCCGGTGATGTTGAACTCAATTCCCTGCACTTCAAGGCTTCCAACATTGGTTAAAATCTGGTTCGTAAAGTTGGTACCTACAGGAACCGGAATTACATTCAACAGATCCGTGGTTTCACGGTGATAGACTTCAACAGAACCAAATACACGCTCATCAAACAAGCTGTAATCAAGTCCGATATTGTAGGTGGTTGTCTCTTCCCATTTCAGGTTAACGTTATAACCTTCAGGGCGGAGAGTCTGCACAAATTCATTGCCAAACAGATATTGAGCTGTCGACTGTCCAAAAGTGTATCGTGCGAGATAGGGATAGTCGCCCTGACCGATTCGCTGCTGACCCGTTACACCGTAACCCAGCCTGAGTTTCAGCTCATTAATAGAGTCAACATCTCTCAGGAATGACTCCCGGTGCATCTGCCATGCAAATGCGAAAGAGGGGAAAAGTCCCCATCGGTTGTCTTCTGAAAACCGGGATGTTCCATCCTGACGAAGGGTGGCGGTAAAAAGATACCGGTTCATCAGAGAGTAGTTTGCACGTCCAAAGAATGATACGATGTAGTACTCAGTGGCATAATCAGTATCGCCCAGTACGTTTAAGACATCATCTGTATTAAAGTTGGTTGTAAAGCTTGAACCTTCTTCAAAATGTTTCTCCCAGGAGTACCCCAGGGTCACATCCAAATCACTGTCCAGTTCAGTAAGCTCAGTATTATAGTTGAGATAGAAATCGAGGATCTCGTTCTCTTTTCTCTGGTCATACTCACTTCGGATACCGCGTGGGTCTAAGGGATCGGGGCTGCTGATTTCGAATGCTGCGTTATCAGGAACACGAACCCGGCCGTTGCCAACATCCGAATAGTCAAATCCGAGGTTCAGGGTAGCGGTAAGTTCTGGTAGAAATGGCATATCGTAAGCCATCTGCAAATTACCCAGCATCCTGTAAACCGTGGATTCGTCAGTGCGCTGCTCTATAAGCGCAACAGGATTAGCAGGAGCAATTCCAATTGGAGCGCCACTGGATCCTTGCCAGGTGAAATATCCTCCAAACGGGTCATCTGAGTCGCCAACACGTACCGGCTGTGTGGGGTCAAACGTAATTGCACTGCCAATGGCACCGGTGTCGGCAAAATCATTGCGATCCTGCATACCCCTGAGGTTTACTTCAACCCGCAGCTGATCATCTAAAAAAGAGGGATTCAGCGCAACGGAGCCGGTTAGCCTGTTATTGTTTGAGTTTCTGAGAACCCCCTGGCTTCCGGTAAAACCAACAGATATCCGGTAGGGCAAGTCGTTCCATGAACCGGTAGCGCTAATATTATGGTCCTGGCTGAAAGCATTTCTAAAGATTTGATCCTGCCAGTTTGTATTTGCATCTCCCAGGTATTGGGCTGCATTGGGGCCATGAAAATTTTCAACTACCCTTCTAAACTCATCGGCATCGAGAACTGCTATACGGTCTTGATTAGTCTGATAAGAGACCTTGGTGTTATAGTTTAACTGGAAGGCTTGACCTCTTTCACCCCGCTTGGTAGTAATAATGATTACACCATTGGATGCACGTGAACCGTAGATGGCGGTTGCAGAGGCGTCTTTGAGGATGGTGATGTTCTCTATATCATTCGGATTTATGGTATTCAAAGGGTTTCTCATACCGGCAATTCCCGAATCATCCAGTGGAATTCCATCAACTACAAAGAGGGGATCGTTACTGGCGGATAGGGAAGACCCCCCGCGAATTCGAATGGTTGCGCCGGCACCGGGTGCCCCGCTGTTTGTTACCACATCAACCCCGGCCGATCGCCCCTGGAACAGATCCTGTGGGGATGTTATTGCACCGGGATTAAAATCACGTGAGCTAACAACACTAACCGAGCCTGTGTTGTCTCCTCGTTCCTGTACGCCGTACCCGATTACTATCAACTCCTGCAGTGCTGCAACATCGCTCTCCATCACTACATTAATGGTTTCACGGCCATCGACCGGAATTTCCTGTCTGACAAATCCGATGTAAGAAAAGATTAAAACATCGTCGGGAGAGTCAACCCGTAACGAGTATTCACCGTCCATGTTGGTAGTGGTTCCTCTGTCGGGTTGCCCCTGTAATACAATATTCACCCCTGGAAGGGGGATCTCGGTATCGGCTTCTATTACTGTTCCGCTAACTACAAAGTCCGATTGTGCAAAAGCTGTTGTTGAGAAGGCACAAAAGGTAAGGAGCAGCAGGAAACTTGGTAGCTGGAATAGTTTCATATTTCTACCTCTATATTGATGATTTGATTGTAAAAATTTTAGAAGAGATTGGCAGCTTAAAACCTTCTTTTTTAAAAAAAAATACGGCAGCTAATGTAAATCGCAATCCCTATATCATTTTGATAATAACAATGAATTGTGTTCATATTATGAAAACGCTTACATAATTAAAAATAAATGTAAGCGTTTACATATTATTGGCTAAGTGTAAGTGAGATAATTAATTGAAAAATTAACGAGATTTTTTCATCCCTGTTCTGATTCATTAAAATTAGTAAAATATTTTCAGATAAGAGACTTTTTGGGCGATAGATTTGAAAAAAAACTGATGATGATTTATCAATTCCGGTAAATCAGGAAATGGCTCTGATTCTTATAGATTTGCTGAAAAAATGAGAAGAGATTTTTATTTTTGATTTGCCTGTGACATATTGTTCAAAATCTAAATAACAATAGGGCAAAAACAGGGTATGAACTACCTCGACTGGACGGTTATCACTCTCTATGCAGCGGGTTTAATTGGCTTAAGTTACTACCTGAGTAAAGGGCAGAGCACCACAGAAGATTATTACCTGGGAAGTAAAAACTTTAAGTGGTGGCAGGTCGGTTTGTCAACCATGGCAACCCAGCTGGGTGCGGTGAGTTTTATCTCAGCTCCGGCCTTTGTGGGGTTGCGGCAGGGCGGAGGGTTGCAGTGGCTCACCTACGAATTTGCAGTGCCGCTCGCAATGATTTTTCTGATCATCTTCATATTTCCGCCTCTCTATAGATCAGGAGTCATCAGCATCTACTCTTTTTTGGGCAAACGTTTCGGAACCAGTACAACCAAAATTCTGAGTGGTGTATTTCAATTCAGCCGGGCATTTGCTGCCGGTATCACGGTTTATGCGGTAGCCATTGTTTTGGAAGCTGTGTTTGGCATCCCACTCTGGATTAATATACTGTTGACAGGCCTGGTGGCACTGATCTACGACTACATGGGAGGAATGAAAGCCATTGTAATCTCTGACGTGATCCAGATGGGGATTCTGTTTATCGGATTCATTATATGCTCTTATGTTGCTTTCGATTTAATTGGGGGCTGGAACATGTTTATGGAGAATCTGGACCGAGACAGGCTGGAAGCCGTTAACTTTTCAAATCTTGGGCTGGGTGATGGCGAGGAGTTCGGATTCTGGCCAATGGTGCTCGGAGGATTCTTTCTGTACACCGCGTATTACGGCTGCGACCAAAGCCAGGCGCAGCGAATTCTTTCGAACAAAGACATGAATAATGTCAGAAAAGCCCTTCTCTTTAACGGTTTTTGCCGATTCCCAACCGTACTTCTCTACTGTGTAATGGGGCTGCTAATCGGGACCTTTGCATTAATGACGCCCGATTTTATAGATGCGATACCGGCAGGTCAGTCCGACTACATGGTACCGCTCTTTATCGTTGAATATTTGCCTCATGGACTAATTGGCCTGCTGGTAGCCGCAATTCTGGCGGCGGCAATGTCATCACTCGATTCCGCGCTTAACTCATTGAGTGCTGCAACGGTCCAGGATTTTATATTGCCATCCAGAGACGGTGAGGTCTCATCGGATGACCAGTTCAAACTTTCCAAAAAGTACACGGTTGTGTGGGGCGTTATCTGTGTAATCCTGGCATTTTCTGCCGGTGGTATTGCCCCGACTGTGATTGAGGCCATTAATAAAATCGGCTCTCTGTTTTATGGGCCCATTATCGCAACCTTTATGCTGGCCGTATTAACAACATCAGTCACAACCAGGGGAGTAAACCTTGGGATATTCTCAGGGGTACTGTTCAATTTCTTTTTATGGATGTTTGCCGAAGAGCTGATATTCTGGTTCTGGTGGAACGCCACCGGATTTATTGTAACCACAACCGTTGCGATTTTGCACAGTAACTATGTGAAAAAGGTAAAAGGTGAACGAAATGACCTGGTTCTTGCCCCGCTCGATTTCAGGATTAAAGAATCATCTCTACTGGCGGCCTATTTCATTGGCATTGTACTGTTTAGCGTCAGCCTTGCTTTTTGGCTCTGATGTTGGCGTAAAACAGTCAAGAATAAAGTGAATATTTTTTTGAATGGATGGGTTCTCTGTAATATCTTAAAGGGCTATTTTACTACATATATACAGGCTTTACCTTCAGGTTATAGCCTCCTCTAAATTAAAGGTATGCAATTACCCGGCAGTACGTTTTTTCTTCTCTTTTTTACGTTAGTCTTACTTATGCTAACGGGATGTTCATCGGAGCCGGACTCCCCTTTTGTTCAATTGTCTCCGTCTCAAACAAATATCCACTTCGCAAATAACCTCGAAAACACGCCCGAATTCAATATTCAAAACTATCTCTACTTTTATGATGGAGGAGGAGTTGCTGCAGGTGATATCAACAACAACGGGTTTGTGGACCTGTTTTTCACCGGCAATGATGAACCCAACAGGCTCTATCTGAACAGGGGTGATTTTGTTTTTGAGGATATTACCGACAGGGCCGGAATCATAAATGATGAGGGGAGCTGGTCGACCGGCGTCACCATGGCCGATGTGAACGGCAACGGCTATCTCGACATCTATGTAAGCCGGGTCAATTACCTGACGAAGTCGGGTGCCAATCAGCTCTTTATAAACAATGGAGATGAAACATTTACGGAAAGCGCTGCTGAGTACGGCCTCGATTTTGAAGGATATTCTACCCAGGCGGCTTTTTTCGACTATAATAATAATGGCCGGCTCGATATGTTTTTGCTGAACCATTCATTTCACAGTGAAGCCACCTACGGGATGGCCGAGCAGCTGCGCCAGCGCAAAGATCCAAAAGCCGGCGACAGGCTGTTCAGGAACGACGGAGATCGCTTTACGGATGTTACTGAAGAGGCGGGAATCATCAGCAGTGCACTCGGTTACGGATTGGGACTGGCTATAACCGATATCAACCAGAATGGATTACCCGACATTTACGTTGGAAACGATTTTCATGAAGATGACTACTTCTATATCAACAATGGAGACGGCACCTTTACAAATCAGCTCTACAGTATGATGGGCCACACGAGCAACTCTTCGATGGGCAACGATATTGCCGATATCAATAATAATGGACGGCCTGATATTATATCTTTGGATATGATGGCCGAAGATCACGCGGTTTTTTTACGGTCGGGCGGACCTGATCTTATACCAATCGCAGAGGCAAAAGAGAATTTTGGATTTGGCCCCAAAAACAACAGAAACACACTTCAGGTAAATCGCGGGATTTCGCCCGCTGGAGGACTACCGGTTTTCAGCGAAACTGCATTTGCATCGGGTATTGCAAAAACAGAGTGGAGCTGGGCATCTCTGTTTGCCGACTTTAATAACAACGGATTTGTGGACCTATACGTTACCAACGGAATGCCTCACCGGCCCAACGATCTCGACTATGTAAACAATATTCAGCGTGTTCGTCAACAGTACACGGGAGATGAACTTCAGGAAAAGCAGTATGCGCTTATTGATTTGATGCCGGATGAGCATGTGCCAAACTACATGTTCAGAAACAACGGCGATCTCACCTTTACAAACGTTTCAAACGAATGGGGGTTCTCGGCGCCCCATTACTCAAACGGGGCGGTTTATGCTGACCTTAACAACAACGGTAAACTCGACCTGGTTGTAAATTCAATCAATGAGCCTGCGCTTGTCTATCAAAACATGACGCCCGACAGCCTTTCAGGTAATTTTCTTCGGGTGAAACTTAAAAAAGAGGGAGGTAACAGTACCGGAATCGGGTCAAAAGTATTTATTTACGCATCCGGAAATACATACTTCAGGGAGCAGATGCCAACCCGCGGATTTCAGTCGTCTGTAGATCATGTGCTCCATTTCGGATTGGGTGAAGCGGAGATCATCGATTCACTTTTAGTGATCTGGCCCGACCACAGGTATCAGACGATCTATGATGTGGACGTGAACGGCTTAACGGAGATTACACAAACAGCCTCAGAAACAAGATTCGACTATAGGAGGCTGCACAGAAGTGATTCACAAACGCTGTTACGGGATATTACCCGGGATTTGAACTTCACTCACAGCCACAGGGAGAACAATTTCAATGATTTTAACCGCGAACCACTCATGCCATATAAACTTTCAACCATGGGTCCTGCTCTGGCCGTAGCCGACATAAACGGAAACGGGCTGGAGGATATTTATATAGGAGGTTCGCATGGTAATACTGGAAAACTGTTTTTGCAGCAAGGTAACGGCAGGTTTGTTGAATCTGAACAGGAACAGTTTCATTCAGATCGCGCGAGCGAAGATGTGGATGCGATCTTCTTTGATTCCAACGGAAATGGACATCCTGATCTCTATGTAGTGAGCGGCGGTAATGAAATTGCGGGCAATGAATTTGAACTGCTCGACAGGCTCTATATCAATGATGGGAGAGGTAATTTTACGCGATCGATGGAAATACCCAACATTGCAGTAAACGGATCTGTAGTTGTTGCCGCAGACTACAACGGTAACGGGCATCTTGACCTCTTTGTGGGCGGCCATTCGATTCCCTGGCAGTATGGCGTTGCACCACAAAGCGTTTTGTTGGAGAATGATGGGAATGGAAGCTTCAGAAATGTAACAGGTGGGGTGGTTCCGGGCCTCGAAGTGATTGGGAATGTGACTTCAGCGGTATGGGTACACCGAGGGGAGGGTGAGTTGCCCGACCTGGTAGTAGCCGGAGAGTGGATGCCCATTCACTATTTTGAAAACCGGGATGGTCAACTGATTAAAAGAACGGAAGAGTACGGACTGGATCATTTGACCGGTTTATGGCAAAACGTGACAGCTGCCGACCTGACCGGGAACGGGCATATGGATATAATTGCGGGAAATTTTGGCATTAACAGCAGAATTCGGGCTTCTCAGGATTCGCCGCTCAAAATGTACGTAAACGATTTTGATGATGACGGGCAAACGGCCCCGGTTCTTTCAATCAGCGTGGCCGGCAAAGAGATGCCGTTTGAACAGCTGGATGAATTGCGTGCACAAATACCCAATATTATCCGCCGGGTAAATAACTACAGGGAATTTTCACAAAAGAGCCTGAATGAACTTTTTGATCCCCAAATATTGAATCAATCACTGCAAAAGAATGTGCGTGAGCTTCGATCAATGGTTCTGCTCAATAATGGAGATGGCCGTTTCACAGAAATTGCACTTCCCTTCGAGACGCAGTGGTTCCCGGTTAAGGCCATTCATGCTCAGGATCTGGATGGAGACGGTATTATGGATCTTATACTTGCCGGCAATATCTTTGGTGTAAAGCCGAGTATGGGCGGCAGGCAGGATGCCGGTTTCGGATTGGTACTGAAAGGGGATGGATCAGGAAATTTCACTCCCCTGGATTTTTCTGAAAGCGGTCTATTTATAGAGGGGGAAGCGCGATCTGTTAAACCCCTGCAGTTTCTGAATGGAGAGAATGGAGTTGTGGTTGCGAGAAACAATCAGACACCGCTCTTTTTTAAATGGAATGGAAATTGATTAACAGTTTATCTTTAAAAATGAAGTTAAAAACCGGATCACTACTTATTTTATCTCTTTTCATGGCTATTTCCTGCGGCAGGGAACAGGCTGTATCCGATACGGAATCTGCGGCTTATCAGCAGGCTGTTGCCGATTTTTATATGAGCCTGGGTGCCAGCCAGACCGATCAGGCGCGGTTTGCCTTTAATAAAATGAACGACGTGGCGCAGGCATTTCCTGAAGAAGCCGCAGCATGGGCCAATCTTGGAGTATATGCGATGCGGCAGGGTAACTACGATCTTGCCCGCGATCGGCTGGGAAAAGCACGTGAACTTCGCCCCGAACACCCGGATGTTCTGTTCCTCTCAAGCATCCTTGAAAGTCGCCTTGGTAATATTTCGCAGGCTATAGAGTACCTGAGAAGTGGTGTTCAGGCAAACCCTGAAGTGATCAGGTTACGCTTTGCCCTGGCGCGCGAACTGGAGCGTGAAGATGATGAAGCCAATGCCGAAGAGATTAAAAAACATCTTCTGGAAGTAAAATCCCAAATACCTGAGAACCAAGTGGTGCTTCTGGAGCTTGCGCGGATTGCCGCCAAAGAGAGAGACGCTGAAGAGGCCAGGAAATATGTAGATCTGCTGGCCGATCTCTCCGGAAATTGGGAAACCGAAAACAGGGAACAGCTCGACCTGGTTTACAGCGTTCTTGATGAAAATGATTTTATCGAACTAAACCTTGAGCTCTCATTTTTACGAACGGGACTTGAGTCTCAACCCCGTTTTCAACGTGACCTGCTGCAGGTTCAGTTACCGCCAACCGATGTAGGCTATCTTATCAACCGTTTTATCGATCTGCCCCAACCGGAGGTGAAGGTTGCTGTTCCCGACCTGGAAATGATTCTGGAGCGGCAACAGGTTGACGTTCCGGTATCCAATTCTCAGTGGATCAAGGGTGTTACCCTAATGGAAGAAGCTCCGCCGTTTCCGGTCTCTATTTCAAATGGAGAAGTTGTTATTGATGAGGCTGTCCGGCTGCCGTTTCCCGGTTCAACCGAAAATGTGCTGCCATCTAATGCTTTCACGGAGATCGACTATAACTACACTTTCAGAAATGATATCGCCGTGGCAGGAGATAATGGATTCAGGCTGTATGAACAAAATGAAGATGAAACCTTCAGTGACGTAACCCAACAGCTGGCGCTTGCCTCCGGAACCGTAACCGGCAGCTATCATGGCGTTTGGGCCTTTGATGTAGATATGGACGGCGACCTTGACCTGCTGCTGGCCCCGCTCGATCGCGAGCCGTTTGTTCTCAGAAATAACGGTGATGGCACCTTTACAGAGGTAAATGCCTTTTCCGGAATCGGGCCGGTCCGGGATTTCAGGTGGGCCGACCTGGATGCTGACGGCGTGCCGGAAGCCATATTTTTGACGGAAGAGGGTGAACTGGCGGTGTTCAGAAACCAAACCGGCGGCAACTTCTCTTCCGGCAGGCAACTCGCCTCTGACAAAGCGGCCATCGTTGTGGCAGACCTGGATGCGGATGGACATTTTAATGTGATCGCTGTAGGCAGCGACGGGAATTTTTCGCAGCACTTTTACGATCTGGAAACGGGCGAATGGAGCAGAAAATCACTAATTACCGACGGGCAGAGAGATCTCAATTCAGGCACTGTTCAGCTATTCTCTGCAGACCTTGATAATAACGGTGCGCTCGACCTGATACTGTCAACAAGTGAGTTTACAACGATCTGGCTGGGTGATCAGGACCGGAACCTCATTCAGCTTGAGGAGGAGTTCCCCGGCGGGATTACGGCTCTGTTTGATGTGGATGGCAACGAGAGGCTCGATCTGCTCGGTATTTCTGATGACTTCACACCGTTTCAACTGAAAAATTCCGGTACAAAAAACTATTTTGCGCGATCCATCCGGGCGCGTGCTTCAGGGCTTGAAGGCGATCAGCGGATCAACTCGTTTGGAATAGGGGGTGAGATGGAGGTTCGATCTGGCCTGCTCTACCAGAAGCAGCTTATCTCTTCACCCATTGTCCATTTTGGTTTGGGTGAGTACGAAGAGGCGCAAATGCTTCGGATTATCTGGCCCAACGGATCGGTTCAGGCCGAGTTTGCTGAATTGGGAATGGGTGCCACAATTTTTAATGAGCAGATTCTCAAAGGTTCATGCCCATGGCTCTTTACCGGCGACGGGGAAGATGTTCACTTTATCACAGATATTCTCTGGCGATCGCCGCTGGGTCTCCGGATCAACGCCCTGGAGACTGCGGGAGTTGAGCAGACTCTCGACCGGGTTCGAATACCGGCTGATAAAATCAGTGCCGTGAACGGATTGTACGACGTTCGAATTACAGCGGAGCTTTGGGAAACACATTTTTTCGATTATGTAAGCCTGATCGCGGTAGACCACCCTGAAGAGACTGAAATATTTATTGATGAGCGTTTTGCAATTCCCGGCCCGGATCTCTCTACAAGAATGATGGGCATTCCGAAACCGGTAGCCTCTGTCGTTGATCAGATGGGAAATGATCTTACATCGATTGTGTCGGAGCTCAATGAACAGTACATAAGTCCGTTTCAAAAAACAGCTTACCAGGGCCTTGTTGAGAAACACTCCATAGAAATAGAACTTAACCCACCGAATGACGGATCTGCTCAGTGGCTGCTGCTCTCAGGCTGGCTGAGGCCTACAGACAGCTCAATAAATCTTGCGCTGAGCCAGGGTTCACACAATCCACCCAGCGGACTTTTGGTTGAGGTATCGGACGGCCAAAGCGGATGGAAAACGCTGCATGAGAATTATGGGATCCCGGCCGGAAAGCTCAAAACCATCTTGCTGGACCTTGAAGATGCATTTGCAGGCTCAGGCGACAGACGTGTTAGGCTTACCACAACTGCAGAAATTTATTGGGATGGAATTTTCCAGGCCGACAAAATGGATGATTCCCTGATCACTGAAACCAAACTGAAACCGGAGCACATGGAGCTTCGTTACCGGGGCTTTTCGAAATGGGATCGCGCAGACAGCGTCTCGCCAAAACTTCCCGACTACAGTGAGATATCGAGCACCAATCAGCGCTGGCGCGACCTGGAGGGTTTTCATACCCGGTTTGGGGATGTGAGCGAGCTACTCGAGGGGATTGACGACAGGTATGTGATTATGAATGCCGGTGATGAACTGGTGCTGAACTTCCGTGCTATTGAGGAACCCAAAGACGGATACCGTCGCAGCTATGTTTTTGTATCGGACGGGTGGGAAAAAGATGGGGATTATAATACCGAAGCTTCAAGAACCGTTTTACCGTTGCCGTATCACGGACAAACAGATTATGAATATTCCGCTGAAGGAACACTTTTTGATGACCCGGTATTTCAGCGCTTTAGAGAAGACTGGGTGAATTATCATACCCGTTATATAACATCCCATCAGTTCAGAAACGCATTGGTTTTTGAGTGATTTGACTGGAATTATATGCCTTCTTTAATAAGGCATCGAAACACAGAAAACGGTCTGTGAGTTTAAAATGTACATTTATTATATTTGTATGGGGTTTAAAAAATAAGTTCGATATAAGAATTTGGAAAAAGAACCTCCCCTCCTTCGTAAGGAGGGGTCGGGGGGTGGTTACAGCTCTTAGAGCAGGGCTTCAAGTTGAGTAATTAACTCAATAGCCAGTTTGAACCACCCCTAAATCCCCTCCTTGAGAAGGAGGGGACTTTTCATTACCAAGTTCAATGATTTAATCCCGAACTCACGTAAATAAAAAACTTATATATGGCCAAAGATACCGTAGTTAAAATTATCGTGATTGCCATCTTCATTGCACTTCTGCTGATTCCTCTCGGAATGAAGAAGTATGATGAATTCCTCAACTCGGAGGTTTTTGAGAATATGGAAGAGGTGATGGAGCGATATGGCTTTTACCTGGAGGATGTTACGGAAGATATCGGCATCAGCTTTGTGCATCGCCGGGCAGATGTGGATGATAAACTGAACCACATTTTGCCACAGATTTCATCGGTGGGAGCTTCGGTATCGGTTGTCGATTTCAACAACGATGGTTTTCCCGATCTCTATTTTACAAACAGTGAGTTGGGTTCAAAAAATGCTCTCTATAGAAATAACGGTGACGGCACATTTACGGATGTAGCCGATGAGATGGGTGTTGCCGATCTGAATATACCCGGCCTTGGCGCTTCAATGGGATCCGTTTGGGGGGATTACAATAATAGCGGGTACGAAGACTTGCTTGTTTATCGCTGGGGCAGGACGGAACTATTCAGGAATGAGAACGGAGAGAGATTTACCCGGGTAACTGAAGAGGCCGGATTACCGGTTCACATCAACTCAAATACGGCTTTTTGGTTTGATTACAACAATAACGGCTACCTGGATCTTTTTATAGGCGGCTACTATCATGAGAATGTAAACCTTTTTGATCTGAGCGATACCCGGATGATGCCCGACAGCTACGAATATGCCACCAACGGCGGATTGAACTACCTTTTTGAAAACCAGGGCAACGGAACCTTTAAGGATGTCTCGGAACAGGTAGGCCTTCACGAGTCCCGTCGCTGGACGCTGGCAGCTGCGGCGGCTGATATCAACGATTCCGGTTATCCCGATATCGTGCTTGCCAACGATTATGGCGTGGATGAGATTTTTCTGAATGAGAATGGCGAGCGATTTCGAAATGTAGGCCCGGATGCAGGCCTCGGTTTTGTTCCCAAAAGCGGTATGAGTGTAGCTTTTGGAGATATATTGAATCAGGGAGTCTTTTCGATCTATATCACAAATATCTCAGAAGCCGGGGTACTCATGCAGGGAAATAATCTGTGGGTTCCGTCCCGAAGGTCATCCGGAGATATACCCCGGTATCGAAATGTTGCGGGGAATATGGGGGTAGAGATCGGAGAGTGGGGATACGGCGGGCAGTTTGTAGACCTTAATAATAATGGCAATCTGGATCTCTATGTGGCCAATGGATATGTTTCAGCAGAACCCGATACGGATTACTGGTACGACTATGCCAAAGTGGTAGGAGGTAACCGCAATATCATTATTGATGCAAACAATTGGCCGGCCATGAACAACCGTACGTTCTCCGGCTATCAGACCAACAAGATTTGGCTTAATGATGGTGCAGGGCGTTTCAGGGAGGTGGCCAATGTGGTTGGCGGAGCCCTGAATCTCGACAGCAGGTCGGTGGCCTATGCCGATCTGTTCGGAACAGGTTCGATGGACCTGATTATAGCCAATCAAAATCAGCCGGCCAAAATCTACCGAAATCATGTCAAACCGGAGCACAACTGGGTTGGGTTTCATTTGAAGGGGAGCCAAAGCAACCGAAGCGCAATAGGTGCGGTGCTGAAACTGCATTGGGACGGCAAACAGACAAAAAAGATGGTTAGCGGGGGTGATTCATTCAGTTCTCAAAGTCAGCGGCCTGTTCATTTCGGAATTGGAACGATTGATACTATCGAAAAAGTTGAGATCAGGTGGCCTTCAGGGGTCCTGCAGGTCATTGAGAATCCGGAGTTGAATATGTATCACCAAATTATTGAAGAACCGCAGGTGACGCTGAACTAACTTTATTATTATAAACCTGAGTTTGATTAAAATATATCAATTTAGATTTTTGAAAGTCCCCTCCTTTCCAAGGAGGGGATATAGGGGTGGTTTGAAAAGGCTTTGAATCAATTTTTTAATCTATAGTCATGAAAAAATGCAGTAAACCACCCCCGCCCCCTCCTTGGAAAGGAGGGGAGTATCTCTTTTCGAAATTTTAGAATCGAACTCAAGCTATAAACCTAATATTTGTATGATAATGGGGCATTCACAGAAAGCAGTAAACCCGTTTTATCTATTCATCGCGATAAAAAGTAAAGCCATACAGCCATATAACAATATATTTATCTGCAGGAAATCTGAATGAGTTTTACGACGAGCTTACCTAAACCGTTTAATCAGATCGTGATCCCTAAAAGTTATATAGGGCCGCTGCTCATTAGCGGTATCCTTCTTGCAGCACACATATCATTTGGTATCCTTGATACATGGACAAAGTTGTTTGCGGCAATTGGGGCAGCTTTTATTACGGAATCCATTTTGCATAAGATGGTAACCGGTAAGTGGCGCGACGTTTCCAGTGCGTATGTGTCGGGTATTTCGGCCGGTATTCTGGTTCGTTCACCCATGATTTGGCCGTTTGCACTCTGTGCGGCAATCTCGATTGCCTCAAAATATGTGTTTCGTTACCGGGGCACGCACATCTGGAATCCCACCAATTTCGGTATCGTGATTATGCTGATCATTGCCTCCGACAGCATGGCCGTTCTGAGTATACAGTGGGGCAATAACATGTGGGCAATGCTTGTAATTTGGCTGGTAGGTCTGTTTACGATCTATAAAGTGAACCGGTTTAATATCTGTGCATCCTACGTTTTAGCATTTATTGCATTTGGTTGGGTGCGCAGCCTCTATACAGGTGACGTCTTTATGGCAGAGATAGCTCCATTGACCGGGCCGATGTACCAGCTCTTTGTACTGTTTATGATTACGGATCCCAAGACTACTGTTAAATCAAGAATGGGGCAGAGCCTGGTTGCAGTACTCATTGCATTTGTTGAACTGTTCTTCAGGCTTGGTGAGGCTGTATACGCACCCTTTTATGCACTATTTATTGTTGGCCCAATCGCTCTTATTTTTGAGATGTGGTGGAATGACAGAAAGAACGCATCCCGGGAGTAAAAATCTGACTGGCAGAGCACACAGTATCTTTTCTTAACGAATTAGGGTCAACTATTGGTATTTTTACCGACGTAAAAACATTTTTGAATACCTTGTCATAGTAAGCGCTTTCACTCTCAGAATTTTACCATCCTTTCCCAGGAGAGTGCAATTTTTTTGAAATTTTTTTTCTGAAAGATCCACAACTGGCAATTAATATGTGTGAAAATCCACTATTTCTTCGTAAAACATAAGCGTGTGATCAGATCGAAAAGAGCGGACATATTTTACCTACTAAAAGCTTGTAAAACACCCGATTGTATTGCCATATCATCGATTAGACGAGTTTCACATTTCGGAGTAATTATTCTTATAATGAAAATTATTCAAACAGAAAAGCGCTTCCAAATAATGTGATTATCCGATTGTCTATACAAGTTCTGTTTTCAGGCTTTACAATATCACAGACTAAACTTTTACATTTGTAAATCTTTGTATTATGGAAGGGCTTTTTTTATAATACCTAAGTCTTTTTAGTGTAGTACGTGTGAAGCCTTTACGCTATCAAGCATTTCTTAACCACTAACACAAACCAACAGATATGAATGGTATAAAGCTACGGAAAAGTTCTTTTTCCAATACTGATTTACTGAGTTCATTGAAAGATCTTCCCTCAAGATCTGCATTGCAACTCATCTCACGAGTCTGCTTAGCCGCAGTTCTGGTGCTGGGATTAAGTTTCAGTGACTCATTTGCACAAGAAAGGGTCGAAGTAACAGGTACAGTTACTGACGCTGCTGATGGTTCTCCTCTACCGGGAGCCAGCGTAATTGTCCAGGGATCTATTGATGTAACAGGTTCGACAATTGGAACTACAACAAACATGGACGGTGAATTTACAATCCGGGTCCCGGAAAGTTTGAATGTTCTTGTAGTTTCTTTTATTGGCTACATATCTCAAGAAGTTGAAATTGATGGACGCACCAACATAAGTATCGAGTTGCTGCAGGATATTCGGATGCTTGATGACGTTGTTGTTGTTGGATATGGAATTCAGGATTCAAGAGAGATTACATCTTCCGTAGCACGGGTTGATGAAGCTCAATTTAATCAGGGAAATGTTAGTGATCCTGCTCAGCTCTTGCAGGGTAAGGTTGCCGGATTAACTGTAAACAACAGAGGCGGAAACCCAAACAGGGCTTCAGCAATACGTTTAAGGGGCCTCTCTACAGTGGGTGCAAACACGGAGCCTTTGGTGGTAATTGATGGCGTAATTGGCGCTTCTCTTGACAATGTAGACCCAAGTGATATTCAGTCTATTGACGTATTAAAAGATGGATCTGCTTCTGCAATTTACGGTACTCGCGGTTCGTCAGGCGTTATTCTTGTAACAACAAAATCGGGTCTTCGGCCAACCGGTGGTGAAACAAGCACAGTTCAGCTGGATTACAGTGGTTATGTATCTGCGGCAACAGTCGCTAACCAACAGCCCGTTATGACTGCTTCTCAGTATATAGAGGCCGGAGGTAATAATCTCGGTGCTGTAACCGACTGGCAAGATCTTGTGACCAGAACAGGCGTTTCAAACGTACACAATATCGCTGTTTCAGGGGGTACTCCTCAAACCACGTATCGGATTTCTACAAACTTCCGTGACGTAAATGGTATTCTTCAGAATTCCGGTTTCAATCAATTAAATGCTCGTGCAAATATTAATCACAGAGCTTTAGATGATCGCTTGAACCTCACTTTAAACGCTTCTACAACGAAAAGAGAAAGAGACAACTCTTTTGAAGAAGCACTGCGGTATGCTGTACTGTTTAATCCAACAGCTCCTGTCTTCTTTGATACAGGTGAGTATTACCAGGCAATTCTGTTTGACAATTTTAATCCATCAGCTATTGTCGATCAGAACGTAAATGAAGGGCAGAGCAAAAGTATTAACTTTAACTTTCAAGCTACCTACGACATTTTTAGTGATCTTGCAATAACAGCTAACTATGCAAGGCAGTTTAATTCATTCACAAACGGCGAGTATTATCCAAGCACATCTTTCTTCAGAGGCCTGAATCGTAATGGTCTTGCCAGAAGATATTTTCAGGACAGCGATTTCACGCTTTTTGAAACATACGGTACGTACCGTGGATCATTCATGGATAGAATCGATGTTGCAACAACTGCAGGTTACTCCTTCCAGGAGCAGTTTACAGAAGGTTTAACACTCGAGATGGGGAACTTTCCCACAGACATTAACGGATACTATGACATCGGGCTTTCCGGCGACAGGGTACTTGGCAACGCCAATAGTGTTGTAGTGGAAAGTTTTGGTACACCAAACGAAAGAATTATTGCATTCTTTGGCCGTGTAAATGTTACCTACGACAATGGGGTGTTTTTCAGCGCTTCTTTAAGACACGAAGGGTCAACCAAGCTTGGTCCTAACAATCAATGGGGTACTTTCCCTGCTGCCAGTATAGGAGCTGATATTGCACGCTATTGGGACGTAGATGCTCTTAGCCAGCTTAAAGTAAGGTTAGGGTATGGCGTTACAGGTGCACTTCCGGGCCCTAATGGTTTAGCTCAGGATCTGTATAACTACTCTTTTGCAGGTGGCGGAACCGTATCCAGAGTTCGCGATGCTAACCTTGACCTCAGGTGGGAAGAGAAAACTGAGATTAACCTCGGTATTGATTATGGATTTTATGGCGACAGGTTAACAGGCTCTTTTGACATCTACACCAGAGACATCAAAGACTTCATTCTTGAAGTTGCCGTACCTACCGATCTGTTCCCTTCAGGAAGCCAGTTCCAAAATGCCGGAAGACTTCAAACACAAGGTCTTGAATTCCTGGTTAACTATGATGCCGTTCAGGGCACAGATTTCTTCTGGAATACCGGATTTGTATTCGATACGTATCGAACCGAACTGAAGGAGTTTTTGACTTCACAGCAGATGCGTGCCAACCTTGGTGCTCCGGGACAGAATGCTACAAATATGATTCGGGTTGCTGAAGGTGAAAGAATTGGCCAAATTTGGGGACCGGTTTTCTCCGGTGAAGTGGATTCCAATGGCGCTCCTATCATGAGTGATATTAACAATGACGGACGACTGGTTGTAGATCAGGGGTCAGCTCTTGCTGAGGATGGAGATTTCACGGTGTTAGGCAACGGGTTTCCTGACTTTACTATTGGCTGGACTAACCAGATGAACTATAGAAATTGGGATCTGAATTTCTTCTTCAGAGGAGCATTCGGTCATAGTCTGGTAAATACGTACAGAGCATTCTATGAGCCGATCGATCCGGGCGCGATTAACTCTTACAACAGGGTTATCACAAATAAAGCAGTTGATGGTTTAACAACGTCTCAGTTCAGCTCACTCTATGTTGAAAAAGCTGATTTTGTAAAACTGGACAACGTGACTCTTGGTTACAATTTTGATGTTTCAGGTATAAACAACATCAGAAGACTGAGAGCATATGCAACCATTGAGAATGCGTTCACGATCACCAATTACACCGGGATAGACCCGGAGCCTGTTCTTCAGGATTTTGGCGCATCTGATAATGCAGGTCGTGTAGGTGGAACACCGGACGTTTTATCTCCCGGTATTGACAGAAGAAATAACTATTTCACTGCAAGAACCTTCACATTCGGCATTAATGTTGGATTTTAATCTAAAAGAGAATAAATATGAGATATTTAACTAAGATTACATTTATACTCGCACTCGTTTTTGTGGCCTTCTCGTGCACAGATTTGAATGAGTCTTTGAATTCCGGTTTTACTGAAAACTTTACCCCAAGTAACCCCGGATTCGGAGAAAGCCCGAATACGAATATTCCTGTTCCAAGCGATGGAATGGGTGCAGCTTTCACAACTCTGCTAAATGGTTCAGCAGCGCATGAAAGCTACTTTACGGTTCAGGAAGTGTCAACTGATCAGATGGTGATTACCCAGAAGGGTGGTGACTGGTTTGACGGTGGGATTTGGCTGAATATGCACCGTCACGATTTCAGACCTACAAACCCCGGTTTGAATAATGGCTGGAGTGGTAACTATGGTGGTGTAAGCCAGGTAAATGACCTTTTGGCCAGCGGTAACATGGATGAAAACCAGACAGCTCAATTAAGAACACTGCGAGCTTATTACTACTGGAGACTCATGGATATGTTTGGACGGATCAAAATCATAACTGAACCCGGTGTAGACTCACCCCAGGTTGACAGGCCTGAAGTATTTGATTACGTTGTAAGTGAACTACTCGAATCGATTCCTGATTTGACCCCTACAGCCGGTTATAGCCGTATTACATCAGGAACAGCCTGGGCATTACTCGCCAGGGTTTACCTGAATGGTGAGGTTTATACCCGTCCATATCCATACACGCCCGGCACCGGTACTACGTACTGGCAGGAAGCCATTGATGCCGCTGATGAGGTAATCAATTCAGGTATGTACGATCTCGATCCTTCATTTGAAAGCCTCTTTGGCCCGGCTAATGTTCAAAGCCCCGAGCACATCTTTATTGTGCCTTTTGATGAGGCTACGGGCACCGGAATGCACTTTGCTCAAATGACGCTTCACTATCCAAGTCAGTTAACCTGGAATTTAGCAGAACAGCCCTGGAATGGATATTCATCCCTGGAGGCTTTCTATAACTCTTATTCCGATAACGACGACCGGAAGGAAGCTTTCTTTATCGCAGGTCCTCAGTTTGATGCTCAGGGAAATCCTATCCTTGATGTGGCTTTTGACGAAGCTGATGACTTTGGGCCACAGGTTAACTACACGCCTTTTATAAATGAGCTGGCTCCTAACGGTTCCAGGCAAGCCGGTGTTCGTTTAGGCAAATTCTCATTCAAAATGGGCCAGCGGCCTGACATGGATAATGACTATACGCTGTTGCGTTATGGTGACGTGCTTCTGATGAAAGCTGAAGCAATAGCAAGGTTAAACGACAACTGGAATGATCCAACAACCCTGCTTCTTGTGAACCAGATCAGAGATCGTGCAAACGCACCTGCTCTTTCATCGTTAACAGAGGAAGAGTTTGAAGCTGAGCGTGGTCGCGAGATGTTTCAGGAGTCAATCAGAAGAACTGATCAAATCAGATTCAACACCTGGGGCGATGCATGGTGGGAAAAAGCGGCACATTCAAATGACTACAAAAATGTGATGCCAATTCCACTTCCACAAATTCAGGCTACTACAGATGGTTCTCTGACGCAGCACCCGGATTACTAAAATTCCGATTTATTCAGAATTATCCTTTAAAAGGCTGTTACTTAAGTAGCAGCCTTTTTTTATGGACTAACTCTATCAAGTAATACTATTCATAATTACCTTAGAAGACTGACGTTCTGTCCATCAGATTCAACCTAATTTCACAGGCTGCACTTTTCTTTAAAGAAGATCTAATACCGATTTGAAAATTTTAAAAAAATATTCAGTCAAAATATCGCTTCTGATATTTTCATCTATTTTTCTTTTTCAATGCTCTTCGGATCAGGATTCCGACAGGTATCTTTTTGAATATCTCCATTCAGATCTTACAAATATCTCTTTCCAAAACCGGTTAACTCCAACTGAGGAGTTTAACATGTACATCTTTAGAAATTTTTACAACGGAGGCGGAGTAGCTGTTGGTGATGTGACCGGCAACGGTTATCCGGATCTCTTTTTTACAGGCAACATGGTTTCCAACAGGCTTTATGAAAACCACGGTGACTTTACCTTCAAAGATATTACAGATCAATCCGGTCTGAACTCAGAGGGGTATTGGTCGACCGGCGTCAGTTTTGCTGACGTGAATGGAAATGGGTTGCTTGATATTTTTGTGACACTATCCGGTGAACCAACCGGAGAACACCGCCACAATCGCCTCTACATCAATAATGGCGATAAAACATTTACAGAATCAGCGAAGGAGTGGGGCATTGCAGATGAGAGTCTCTCCACGCATGGTGTTTTCTTCGACTACAATGGAAATGGCCGGCAGGATCTCTACCTGATCAGCAACTCTTTTCACCAGGTTGGCGGTTATGGCGGGGTTACCGGAGATATAAGGAATACAGCTGATCCTCTTGGGTCAAGCAAACTCTATCGAAATGACGGAGATAAATTCACGGATGTTACTGAAGAAGCGAGCATCTACAGCAGCATCATCGGTTTTGGGCTGAGCGGTGCCGTATCGGATTTGAATCGCAATGGATGTCCGGATCTCTATGTAGCCAACGATTTTTTCGAACGGGACTATCTCTATATCAACAACTGTGACGGTACATTTACAGAGTCTCTGGAGAAGAAAGTCCGAAGCCTGAGTTTCAGCTCAATGGGATCTGATATTGCCGACGTTAATAACGATGGCTGGCCCGATATCTATGTATCTGATATGCGGCCGGAAGAGGAGGAACGGCTTAAATCCAAGATGACCATCGAGTCATGGGATGAGTACAGGGATCTGCTTGAGAGGGGTTTTCACCATAAGTTTACCCGGAACACACTTCAAATAAACAGAGGAAATGAATGGGTTGAAACAGGCCGCTATTCAAATGTGTATGCTACAGACTGGAGCTGGGCGGTACTTATGGCCGATTTCGATCAAAACGGACGTAATGATATTTTTGTAGCTAACGGAATCTATAAAGATCTGCTTGATCAGGACTATATCGAGATTGTGGCAAATCCCCGGGCCATTCAGGAGCGAATACAGCAGGGTGAAGAGAACGTGATTTTAAATCTCATGGATGAGATGAGCTCGACCCCAATCCGCAACTACCTGTTTCACAACGAGGGAGATTTGCGTTTCAGCGACCGGACGGTGGAGTGGGGCCTTGGCGAGCCGGGATTCTCCAGCGGAGCGGCCTGGGCCGACCTGAACGGAGATGGCGCCCTGGATTTGATTGTCAACAACGTCAATGGTCCTGCCCGTATCTACCGCAACCGGGCCGCCGAACTCTACCCGGAGCGCACCTGGCTGCGCGTGGACCTGGAAGGACAGGCGCCCAATACCTACGGTATCGGCGCCCAGCTGCAGGTATGGGCCGGGGAGAACTACTGGTTTCGCGAGCATTTTCTTCAGCGTGGTTTCCAGAGCAGTATGGAGCCGGGCCTTTTTGTAGGCCTCGGTGAAACCGCCCGTATCGACTCGCTGGTGCTTCGCTGGCCCGACGGGCGCACAAGCCGTGTAACCGACATAGAGGCACCCGCCCGGATAAGCCTGAACCAGGCTGAGGCCGAAGACCGTCCGGCCCCCGGCCCGCCACCGCCCCGCATGCC